>NZ_QVGY01000003.1:75954-244095 GCF_003604105.1 Faecalibacterium sp. AF10-46
CTCTAAGAGTCAACGAAAAAATGTGAGCAGTGATTATTCAGTTTTGAAGGCACGTCCTTCTAAGAAATACTGGACAAAGTAGACCAGTTATGGTATACTGAACCAGTCAGATCGGTCGGTGTCGATGACGGTGAGGTTCCACCTGTTCCCATTCCGAACACAGAAGTTAAGCTCACTTGTGCCGAAGATAGTTCGCTGGAAACGGCGCGTGAAAATAGGTAGTCGCCGACTTAATCGTATCCCTGAGAGGTTTCCTTTCAGGGATTTTTTGTTGCGTTTTGGGGCAGAAAATAGTATGATAAAGAAAAACCTTATACTTTCTACAGAATTTCCTGCTACACTGAACGTATAGAGAAAGGAGATTCTGTATGGATAAACTGACGAAAAAAGGGCTGGATAGCACCCAGCTCAAGACCATTGCACTGGTACTGATGGTGCTGGATCACATTCATTATTTCTTTGAATTCACCGGCTGCATCCCGACGGTGCTCAGTATGCTGGGGCGGCTGAGTGCCCCGCTGTTTCTGTTCTGCACCGTGGAGGGCTTTGCCCATACCCATGACCGCAGGCGGTATTTTATCCGCATCTGGGCTATTGGCGCGGCGATGGCGGCGCTGGAATTCTTTATGATCTACGCCAAGGCCTTCCGGCGTGGAGACGGCTTCTACCCCCAGAATGCCATCTTCCAAGATCTGATGCTGCTGTGCGTCGTCTGGCAGGGCATCGACTGGCTGCGGGAGAAGAAGCTGGCAAAGGGTATTGCGGCCATTGCCGCCGTTTTGTTCTGGCCGTTTGTGGTGATAGTATTTCTGCTGCTCTTCCCGCAGGTGCAGGAGATGCCCATCGCTTCGACAGTCGTGGCATTTGTCATCACCAGCCCGCTGCCCATGTGGACAGCCATCACGGACGGCGGCTGGAGCTTTTTGCTGGGCGGCGTGCTGCTGTATGCCCTGCGTGGACGGCGCAAAGTGCAGCTGACGGTATGGGCGCTGACTGTTTTCCTGTGTGACTTTGCGCTGATCTTCGGGATGGCTTGCCGGCAGGCGGGTTTTGTCTGGACGCAGATGTTCACCGACTACTACGAGTGGTTCGGCGTGGCGGCGGTGCTGCTGATGCTGCTGTACAACGGGCAGCGCGGCAGCGGGCACAAGCAGCTGTTCTACTGGTTCTACCCCGCCCATGTGTATCTGCTGTATGGGGCATCCTGCCTTGTTTATAACGTGTTGAGGTGATTTTGTGGCGAATATTCTGGCGCTGGATGACAATCTGGAGCTCTGCAAGCTGATCCGCACCGCCTTGGAGCGGGACGGCCACCGGGTGGAGACGCGCAGCTCCGGACAGGAGCTGACTGAAGCACTCTGCCGCTGGGCGGACTGCATCCTGCTGGATGTGATGATGCCCGGAGAAGATGGCTTTGCGGTGTGCCGCTGCATCCGGGGCCTGACCGAAGCACCGATTCTGTTTCTGAGTGCCCGGACGGATGAAGCCGCTGTGCTGAAGGGGCTGGGCGCGCAGAACATCGGTGCCGGCAAGCACGACCGTGTGGATGCCATTCTGCGCTACGCCATCGGCATTGGCCTGACCTTTGGACTGATCGTGGCAGCAGCAGTGCAGTTCATTGCACCGTCAGTGGTGCGGCCCTTCACCTCGGACGAGGCTGTGGTGCTGGCCGGTGCATCTTACATCCGGGGTTATATTTTTGACTGCCTGTTTGCAGGCGTGCAGTTCAGCTTCAGCGGCTATTTCTGCGCCTATGGCAAGTCCGGGCTGTCCTTCCTGCATAACACGCTGTCCATTCTGCTGGTGCGCGTGCCGGGTGCCTACCTCGCATCCAAGTTTTTCCCGCAGACGCTGCTGCCTATGGGTCTTGCTTCGGCCTGCGGTTCGCTGTTCTCCATTCTGGTGTGCGTGATCACTTACCACTGGCTCAAGCGGCAGCAGAAAGCGGTGCTGTATGGCTGAGCGGGAACCGTTCCAAATCGGTGAGATGGCATAGATGTACCGCCCAAGTGCGGGCGCGCTGCGCCACTATGAGCTGCTGTCAAGCGTACAGCAGCTTTTTTGTTGCACAAAAACCGGCCCTGCGGTACAATAGACCTGTTATTTATTATGCAGGAAAGAGGAGAGAACAGATGCGAGACCACCATATCGACCTGTGCGGCCAGATCGATTTTACCCGTACCGAGGCAATGCCCCTGCTGGCGCGGGATGCACATTTCAGCTTTGCGTGCAATGGCTGCGGCGACTGCTGCCGTGGCAGAGAGGACATTGTACTTTCAGGCTTTGACCTGTGGCGCATTGCAGCCCGGCTGCGCCTGCCGCCGCAGATCGTGGCGCGGGGATATTGCCGGGCCAGCATTGGCACGGTGAGCCATTTGCCGGTGCTGCGTCTGGCCCCGGTGAAGGAAAACCGGAACAACTGTCCCTTCCTTACGGGAGATCACTGCGCCATCCACGATGCCGAACCGCTGGTGTGTGCTCTGTACCCGCTGGCGCAGGAGATCAGCAGGAAAGGACAGGTGAGCTATTTTCTGCAGCCCACCGGCTGCGGCGGGCAGGTGATCGAGGCAAGGGTGGAGGACTATCTTGCTCGTTACGATGTCCCGGCCCGGGAACAGACCGATGTGCGCTGGGCGCAGACCTGCATGACACTGGAAGACACGGTGGAACAGCTGGGTGCGCAGCTCAGCCCGGTGCTGGTGCATCGGATGCAGGACAAGCTCTGGCAGGCGCTGTATTTTGGCTACGACTATGCCGCACCGTTCTTGCCGCAGCTGGAGAAAAACCTGCACTGGCTGGATGCTGAATTTGCAAAACTGACGGAATATCAGCAAAAACGGAATAACGCATCAAAATAATCGATCGATATATTTGATGCAATCGATAATAAAGGCCGTTTTAGGGCAAAAGTGAGTTGTTTTACCGTGAAATGTGTGATATACTTCACGAGTGTAAAGCGAGACTGTACGAGCCTTGCATACAAAACATAGCTTTCCGGTGCGGTATCTGTAGGCCGCACACGCAAAGAGATAGAGGAGAGAAACATTATGCGTAAAATCACTCGTCGTTCGTTTCTGGCTGCTGCCGCTGCCTGCGGCGCAGCTGCTGCCCTGACTGCCTGCGGCGGTTCTTCTGCATCTTCTGCAGCTGCTTCTTCCGCTGCGCCTGCATCCTCCGCTGCTGCTTCTGCTGCAGCCGATGGCCAGAAGTTCACGATCGGCATCTGCCAGTTGGTGCAGCATGCCGCTCTGGATGCCGCTACGCAGGGCTTTGAGGATGCTCTGACTGCTTCCTTCGGCGAGAACGTCACCTTCGATTTCCAGAATGCACAGGGCGATTCCGCTACCTGCGCTACCATCACCAACGGCTTCGTTTCCTCTGGTGTGGATCTGATCATGGCCAATGCTACGCCCGCTCTGCAGGCTGCACAGTCTGCTACCAACAGCATTCCGGTGCTGGGCACCTCTGTTACCGAGTACGGTGTGGCTCTGGGCCTGACCGATTTCGACGGCACCGTGGGCGGCAACATTTCCGGCACCTCTGATTTGGCCCCGCTGGATCAGCAGGCTGAGATGATCGTGGAGTGGATGCCGGAGGCCAAGAAGGTTGGCCTGCTGTACTGCTCTGCTGAGGCAAACAGCCAGTATCAGGTGGATGAGGTCCAGAAGTATCTGGAGGAAAAGGGTGTCACCGCTACCCAGTACGCTTTCTCTGATTCCAATGACCTGTCCTCTGTCTGCCAGAAGGCTGCCGACGAGAACGACGCACTGTATGTGCCCACCGATAACACGGTTGCTGCAAACACCGGCATTGTGGACGGCATCTGCCGCCCGGCCAAGAAGCCCGTGTTCGCTGGCGAAGAGGGCATCTGCGCCGGCTGCGGTGTGGCTACCCTTTCCATCAGCTACTACGATCTGGGCTACACCACTGGTGAGATGGCAGTGAAGATCCTGAACGGCGAGGCTGATATCTCCACCATGCCCATCGAGTACACCGATGTGACCAAGAAGTACAACAAGACGATCTGCGACGATCTGGGCCTGACCGTTCCCGACGGTTACGAGGAGATCGAGGGCTAAAATACTCCGGGAAACCAAACAGAAAATCAGCGGAGAAGGGTAAAAAGTGCTCTTCTCCGCTTTCCCGTATCAAACGGGAAGTAAAAAAAGTGTAACGTTTAGGAGGAATTGTTTTGGAAATCATTGCAAGACTGGCAAACCTGCCGGGCGCTTTGCCGGGTGCCTGTGCACAGGGCCTTATCTGGGGTATCATGGCCATTGGCGTGTACCTGACCTACCGTATTCTGGATGTGGCCGATCTGACCGTGGACGGCTCCTTTGGCACCGGCGGTGCAGTGTGCGTCATGTGCCTGCTGTCCGGCCAGAACGTCTGGGTCTCCCTGCTCATGGCGCTGCTGGCAGGCCTGCTGTCCGGCCTCGTCACCGGTGTCCTGCACACATTTATGGGCATTCCGGCCATCCTTGCCGGCATCCTGACCCAGCTTTCGCTGTATTCCATTAACCTCAAAATCATGGGCAAGGCCAATCAGGCCATCAACGTGGACAAGTACAACCTGCTGATCTCCCTGCGCTGGGTCAAGGAGTTCGCTCTCCACAACCCTATCGTCATGATCATCATTGTCACAGCGGTGCTGATCGGCATTCTGTACTGGTTCTTCGGCACCGAGCTGGGCTGTGCCATTCGTGCCACCGGCTCTAACCCTGCCATGTCCCGTGCGCAGGGCATCAACACCAACTTCAATATCGTGCTGGGTCTGGCTGTGTCCAACGGTCTGGTGGCGCTGTCTGGCGCTCTGCTGAGCCAGTATCAGGGCTTTGCAGATGTCGGCATGGGCCGTGGCGCGATCGTCATTGGTCTGGCTGCTGTCATCATTGGCGAGGCTCTGTTCAGCCGCATCTTCCACAACTTTGCACTCAAGATGGTTTCTGTCTCTCTGGGGGCGATCATCTACTACATTGTCATCCAGCTGGTGCTGACTCTGGGTTTCGATGCCAACCTGCTCAAGCTGCTGAGCGCTTCTGTGGTGGCTGTTTTCCTTGCCGTGCCGTACTGGAAGGGCAAGTACTTCTCGAAGCCGGTGAAGAAGGCAAAGGAGGATGCAAAAAATGCTTGAGATCCAGAATGTTTCCAAGACCTTTAACGCTGGCACGGTCAACCAGAAAACTGCCCTGAACGGCCTGAACCTGAAGCTGAACGAGGGCGATTTCGTTACCGTGATCGGCGGCAACGGTGCAGGCAAATCCACCATGCTGAACGCAGTTGCCGGTGTGTGGCCGGTGGACGAAGGCAAGATCATTATTGACGGTGTGGATGTGACCCGCCTGAGCGAGCATCAGCGTGCCGCTTACATCGGCCGCGTGTTTCAGGACCCCATGACCGGCACTGCTGCCACCATGCAGATCGAAGAGAACCTTGCCCTGGCTGCACGCCGCGGCAAGCCCCGCACCCTGCGCATTGGCATTACCAAGGCAGAGCGCGAGCAGTACCGTGAACTGCTCAAAACGCTGGATCTGGGTCTGGAAGACCGCCTGACGGCCCGTGTGGGCCTGCTTTCCGGCGGCCAGCGTCAGGCACTGACCCTGCTGATGGCTACCATGAACAAGCCAAAGCTCCTGCTGCTGGACGAGCATACCGCTGCGCTGGACCCCAAGACCGCGCTCAAGGTGCTGACCCTCTCGGCCAAAATCGTGGAGGAAAACCACCTCACCACCATGATGATCACCCACAACATGAAGGATGCCATTAAGTATGGCAACCGCCTGATCATGATGTACGAAGGCCATATCATCTATGATGTTTCCGGTGAGGAAAAGAAGAACCTGCACGTCTCCGACCTGCTGGCAAAGTTCCAGATTGCCAGCGGCGGCGAGTTTGCAAATGACCGCATGATTCTGTCCTGATAAATTACAAGGCTAAAATGCAAAGCGCCTGTCCCGGAAAAAACCGGGACGGGCGCTTTTTATGTATGTTTACCAATTCAAGAGCAAGGCGGTTAATTGGAGTTTTTGGGAGATGATTTTCTTTACATCTTTTGAAGAATGCGGGGCACCGTCCTGAATCGCAAAGAGGAACAGCGAGTAAAGTTCATTATATTTTGGAATAGCCATTTTTTCAAACCTCACGCCTTGGAAAGTTGGAAAGGCTCAGCACACATTCGCAATGGCTTGAGGGTTGCGTTTGTTACATCATTTTGGTATAACAACTCACAACCTCGCAATGCCGTGTTCTTGGAAACAGATCCACCGGCTGCACCTTCTCTGCGTGATATCCATTTTGTTCCAGCCATGCAGCATCTCTTGCGGCGGTGGCGGGGTTGCAGCTGACGTAGACCACCCGGCGGGGAGACATGCGCACGACAGCGGAAAGGGTGGCTTCGTCGCAGCCCTTGCGGGGAGGATCCAGCATTACGATGTCCGGGTGAAGGCCCTCAGCGGCAAGGCGGGTGGCGGCCTGACCGGCATCTGCGCAGAAAAATCGGCTCTTTGCGGCCACATCTGCACCCATGCGGGCAGCGTTAGCCTTGGCACTTTCAATGGCTTCCGGTACGATCTCCACACCGATCAGCTCACGGCAGTGTGCTGCCATGGAAAGACCAATAGTGCCCATGCCGCAGTAGAGGTCCAACAGCAGGTCGTCCGGGGTAAGCTGAGCATACTGGGCGGCAATGCCGTAAAGCTGCTCGGCAGCAAGGGTATTGACCTGATAGAAGGAAAGCGGGCCAAGCTGCACCGGAACGCCGCACAGGGTGTCCTCAATATAGCCCGGGCCGTACAGAGTGTGGGTCTCGGTGCCAAGGATCACGTTGGTGTTTTTTGCATTTACGTTCAGCAGGATCGTGGTGATCTCTGCAAATTGAGCTTTCAGCCGGGTACAAAGCTCCTCGGCGCAGGGCAGCTTGGCACAGGTGCAGACAAGGCAGACCATGATCTGGCCGCTGTGAGCGCCGCGACGCAGAAAGATATGACGCACAAGGCCCTTTCCGGTCTCCTCGCCGTACGGCTGAATGCCCTTTTCTGCAAAAAAAGCGCACAATGCGTTGCCGATCTCATTCAGCACACCGGGCTGCAGGCGGCAGTCCGGGCAGGGGACGATACGATGGGTGCGCCCGGCGTAGAAGCCGATACAGGGCTTACCGCTTTTGTCCACGCCCACCGGGAACTGCACCTTATTGCGGTAGCGGTTCACTTCCGGCGAACCCACAATGGGCAGCACAGGCACATCCAATCCTCCGATGCGGGCAAAGGCATCTGCAACATTCTCCTGCTTGGCGCGCAGCTCGGCAGCATAGTCCAGATGCCGCAGGCTGCAGCCGCCGCAGGGGCCTGCCACGGCACAATCCACCGGGATACGGTCCGGCGAAGGAGTGAGCACCTCGTCCAGAATACCGAAGGCGTAGCGCTTGCAGTCCTTAACGATACGCACCCGGGCTTCGTCGCCGGGGGCGGCACCGGGAATAAACACGGTCTCACCGTCGGGGCTGTGTGCTACGCCGCTGCCATCGCTGGAAAGACGCTCTACGCGCAGGGTGAGAACTTGATTTTTCTGTAAGGGCATGAAGGGTCTCCTTTACTGGTGGTCGGGGCCGTCGGCGGGAGCATCAGCCTGCGCCGCAAAATACTTGCTGGGTGGCACGCCCTTGGCGCGCTTGAATACCCGCGAGAAATAGAACTGGTCAAAGAAGCCTACCGACACCGCGACCTCGGCAATGGAAAGGTTGCCTGCGCGCAGCAGCTTGCAGGCTTCGTTGATGCGGTATTCGGTAAGGTAATCGATGGGGCTTTTGCCTACGTTCAGCATGAACACGCGGTACAGGTGGCTGCGGGAGACACCTACGCTTTTTGCCACATCATCAATGGAAATATCGTGTGAATAATTGAACTGGATGTACTTGATGGCGTTGAGCACATACTGGCTGGAAGAGGAAGCTGTGTGCGGTTTGCCAGCGCTGGTCTCCTTCATCAGAGAAGCGATGAAGAGATAAAGGTAGCCCACCATGGCGGCTTCATCCTGCGGCTGCAGCCCGCGGGAGGAATAAATGTTGGCCAGAGCGGCACGCATCCCATCGGGGTCGTGGGTGTGATGCACCGGCGAGTCGTCGGTGAAGGGGAGCTGCGCGGCCAGTTTGTGGGCACACGCACCGTTGAAGCCTACCCAGCTGTACTCCCAAGGCTGCTGCTCATCGGCAGTATACCGGATCAGCTGGCTTGGCCGGGCAAAAAACAGCTGACCCTGGCTCACTTCCCAGGTGCGTCCGCCCACCTCGAACACGCCCTTGCCGGAAAGTACCAGATGGATTAGGTAATGGTCGCGGATACCCGGCCCCCATGTTTGGCCCGGAGCACAGCGTTCGATGCCGCAATTGAAGATGGAAAGCTCAATATTATTGGTATAATTTTGTTTGAAGGATTGCTTATATACATCTGCCATAGCCGCGTTTCCTCCGCTCTGTCACGTTGCGGGCAGCTTTGTGCCCGATCTTTGGTATAGTATACCACACATCTGCCCGCAAATTCAACAAAAGTACATCTTATTCTTTGAACTGGGTGCCAAAATTCGCGCTTTTTCAGCGTTGGAAATTGAAAAAAGCGGTTGGATGCATTACAATAGACGTAACATACCCATCTATCCCAAAGCAGCATATTGAGGGAGGAATCGTTATGGCAAACAGTGCGCAGCTCCGAAATGAGATCGCGGCGGGCAAATGGGACGATAAGCTCCGGGCACTGTATGGCGATGCGGCGCAGGAGATCTGTCGGCAGCGGGCACGCTACTGTGCTGCGCTGGAACAGTTTGAGCTGTACTTTGGGCCGGGCAGGCAGGTGCAGGTTTATTCGGCACCGGGCCGCGCAGAGCTGGGCGGTAACCACACCGACCACCAGCACGGTTATGGCCTTGCGGCGGCTGTCACGCTGGATCTTGTGGCCGTGGCTGCGCACAATACAGACGGCTACGTGCGGGTCAAATCCCGCGGGTTCAACAAGCTGGATGTGATCGACCTGACCGTGGAGGGGCCGCAGGAAGGGGAGAGCACCCACTCGGCCAGCCTGATCCGCGGCATTGCCGAGGGCTTCCGCGCGGCAGGCAAAGCGGTGGGCGGCTTTGATGCATACACGGCCAGTGATGTGCTGCGCGGCAGCGGCCTTTCCAGTTCTGCTGCCTTTGAAATGGGCATGGCTGCCATCTGGAACGGAGAATATGGCTGCGGTCTGGCCCCGGCGGAGCTGGCAAAGATCTGTCAGTATGCGGAGAATACCTATTTTGGCAAGCCCAGCGGCCTGCTGGATCAGCTGACCAGCGCAGTGGGCGGCATTATCTTTGCGGATTTTGCAGACCCCCAGCAGCCGGTTCTGGAAAAGATCCACGCCGACGGTCTGCTGCCGCCGGGCATGAGCCTGTGCGTTACCGATACGCGCGGCAGCCACAGCGAATTGACCGGTGAGTTTGCAGCCATCCGGCAGGAGATGGAGCAGATCGCAGCGTTTCTTGGCAAAAAGGTGCTGGGACAGGTGACGGAGAGCGCATTCTGGGCAGCACTGCCTGCACTGCGCAAAGCCTGCGGCGACCGCGCGGTGCTGCGCGCCATCCACTATTTTGAAGAGAACGCTCGCACCCTTGCCCAGAGGGACGCGCTGCAAGCCGGGCAGTTTGCTGCCTTTGCAGCGCTGGTGCTGGAAAGCGGACGCGCATCCTTTGCGCTATGCCAGAATGTCTACTGCAGCACCGATGTGCGGCATCAGGGGCTTTCGGTGGCACTGGCGCTGAGCCAGAGTATCCTGCAGGGCAGCACGGGAGCCTGGCGGATGCAGGGCGGCGGCTTTGCAGGCACCATTCAGGCGTATGTTCCCCAGAGCCTGCTGGAACGCTATCACAGCGAGATCGAGCGGGTATTCGGCAAGGGCAGCTGCTACATTCTGCGTCTGCGGGAGCAGGGGGCAGTGAAAGTGATCTGAAAACAAAAACGCATCTGCAAGATTTTGCAGATGCGTTTTTTGCTATGCTTTATACTGCTTGAAAAGTTCAGAAAACCGGTTTCGGGCCGGGAGCGGACTGAGCCTGCTCTTTTTCTTCTTCCCGGCGCTGCTGCTGATCCGAGATATACTGCACCATGTCCCGCTCCTCGTGGGAAAAATGGAACAGGTCTGCGATGGTATCGTAGGCGCTCACCACGAAGTTGAATCCTGTCTTTACCACATTGAACAGCAGCATGGGCACAAAGGTGAAAGAAAGTGAGATCAATCCGCCGCTAAAGAAAAGATCGTCCAGACGCAGATTGCTGAAGAAAAGATCCAGTGCATCGCCCAGCGGCCCGCCGCCGGAAATACTGCGCAGCTCTTCTTCGGAAACAGAAATGTATGAATGCGGCATCTGAAGGTTTTTCATGGAGAAAGCTCCTTTCTGACAAGATCGTTCCAGGAATGGGATCAAACTCAGGCGGCAGCGGTTCCCTCGGCCTGAGCGGCATCAAAGCTCGGCATGGGGTTCACGATCTGATCGTAGATGCTTGTAACGGTACGAATGACGTTCATGACCTGCGAATAGACATAGACACCGGCCAGACCGGCAACGCCCACAGAAGCGATACGGCTCCAGGTGTTCATCTTATCCCAGGTGTGATAGAAGGTGCCGGACAGGCTCAGACCATTCGACAGACCGGACTGCACACGGCCTGCGATGTACCGGAAGGAATAGTTGGTCATCAGCACGAACAGGTTGATCGCTGCATTCTGGCAGAATGTAGCAAACTGATCGGTGTTGAAATAAATATCGTGATTAAAGGCTGAGCCAAGGTAGATGGACTGACCGCCATCCAGATAGGTCATTTCCTCTTCGGAGATAACGGCATAGGAAGCCGGTAAAAGCATGGTATTCTGATTGGGATAATCCATGATGGAAGAACTCCTTTCCGTAGTGGAATCTGCACAAAGGCAGACAATAATACTATCTGAATTGTAACATAACTGTGTCCAAATAACAAGAGCAGAGATGTGCAAAATCATGATACATTTGTGAATAAACTGTTGCGGAAAGACGGTAAAATCACGGATATCAGCCCAAAAATGCGCAATATGTCCATAATCTGGTCCTGAAAAAATGTTCTGTAGAAAAAGCAAAAGCGCCTGCAGATTCCGGGTGCAGGCGCTTTTATGGGGAGAAAATGATCGGGGAATTACTGTGCCCGTTCGTAGAGCACGGTCAGCTGCGCAATGTGCCCGGCCAGTGCTTCCGGCAGGGGACAGGTGAGCCGCCACTGCCAGTTGGAGCCTTGGGTGCTGGGAGTGTTGATGCGGGCCTCACTGCCCAGATGCAGCCAGTCCGCCAGAGGGATCACAGCGGTATCCGATACACTGGCAAGGCAGGCACAGATCATGGCCTCGGTCAGCTCTTCCGGCTGGCAGCGCAGGTAGCGGCAGGCATAGGCCACATCCTCGGCACCGGCGTTGGTACGCCAGCCTTCGGTGGTCACATTGTCGTGGGTGCCGGTGTACACCACGCTGTTGCGGTGGTAGGTGTGGGGCAGGTAATTGCCGGATTCCCGGCTGTCAAAGGCAAACTGCATGATCTTCATGCCCGGATAGCCGCTGGCAGAAAGCATGGCCTTGACCTCCGGGGTCAGGTAGCCAAGATCCTCGGCAATGATGCCGCCCTCGCCAAGGTTTTCGTGCATGGCGTTGATAAAATCGCGGTCAGGGCCTTTTTCCCAGTGGCCGCCCGCCGCCGTTTTGTTCCCGGCGGGAATGGAGTAATAGCTCTCGAAGCCGCGGAAGTGGTCGATGCGCACCACATCGTAAATGGAGGTGGCGTGCTTCATGCGCTGCTTCCACCACGCAAAGCCGGTGGCCTTGTGAACAGGCCAGTCGTACAGCGGATTGCCCCATAGCTGACCATCCGCTGCAAAGGCATCCGGCGGGCATCCGGCAACCTGCGTCAGGTGCATCTGGCCATCGGTCTGGAACAGTTCCGGGTGGGTCCACAGATCACTGGAATCCGGGCTGACATAGATGGGAATATCGCCCACCAGTTTGATGCCCTTGCTGTTGGCGTAAGCCTTCAGGGCGTTCCACTGGGTGTAGAAGAAGAACTGCACCGCCTTGTAGTAGCCAATGCTTCCGGCAAGCGCTGCTTTGGCTTCGGCAATGGCTTCCGGCTGGCGGCAGCGCAGTGCATCCGGCCAGTCAGCAAGGCCGGCCTGACCCTGTGCAGTTTTCACAGCCATGAACAGGGCGTAATCCTCCAGCCAGAAAGCCTGCTCTTTGCAGAAGGCTTTGTAGGCGGGGGAGGGAGCTGCCAGCAGACGGTCAGCAGCCTTTTTCAGGACAACAGGCCGCTCGTTGTAAAGGGCACCGTAGTCGACAGAACCGACCGGCTTTTCAGCGGGGATCTCGTCGGCGGTCAGCAAATCGTCCGCAGCCAGCAGGCGGTAATCGATAAAATAGGGATTTCCGGCAAAGGCGGAGAAGCTCTGGTAAGGGCTGTCGCCGTAGCCGGTGGGGCCGATGGGCAGGATCTGCCAGTAGGTCTGCTTTGCATCGGCCAGAAAATCCACGAATGCAAAGGCCTCTTTTCCCAGCGTACCGATGCCAAAAGGCCCCGGCAGACTGAAAACGGGCATCAGAATGCCGCTTGCACGCATAGTGTGCGCACCTCCTTAGCCCTTCACAGCACCTGCAACCACGCCCTCGATGATGTACTTCTGGCAGGTGATGTACAGGATGATGATGGGGATGATGGCAATGATGATGCAGGCCATCATGGGAGCCAGCTCCACACGGCCGTAGCCGCCGCGGAAGTACTGGATGGCCATGGGAATGGTGCGGTATTTCTTGATGTCCAGCACCAGAGTGGGCAGCAGGTAGTCGTTCCACACCCACATGGTCTCAAGGATGGCGGTGGAGATCATGGTGGGCTTGAGGATGGGGAATACGACCTTGAAGAAGATCTGAATGGGGTTGCAGCCGTCGATCATGGCCGCTTCCTCAATTTCCATGGGCACGCTCTTCATGAAGCCGGTGAACATGAACACGGCCAGACCGGCACCGAAGCCCAGATAGATGATGCAGATGTTCCACGGGGTGTTCAGATTGAGCTGGTCAGCGGTCTTGGACAGGGTGAACATGACCATCTGGAAGGGCACGACCATGGAGAACACGATCAGCAGGTTCATGAACTTGCTCAGCTTATTGTTCACGCGGGTGAGGTACCAACCGGTCATGGAGCAGCACAGCAGGATCAGCGCCACACTGGTAACGGTGATGACAAGGCTGTAGCCAAGGCTGGAAAGGAAGCCCATCTTGGTGACACCGTAAACGTAGTTGCTCAGGCCCGCAAAGGTCTCGGCGGTGGGCAGCTTGAACACAGTGGAGGTGGTAAAGGTGCCCTCGATCTTCAAGCTGTTCAGCAGGATCAGCACGATGGGGTAGATCCACAGCAGACTCAGCAGCGTCATGATGACGGTGAGGATGTTATCCCACATTTTTTTCTGTTTAGGCATTACTGCTGCACCTCCTTGGAACGGGTAAAGTGGAGCTGGATCAGAGAAATGACCACGACGATCAGGAAGAACACCACAGCCTTCGCCTGACCAATGCCCTTCCACTGGGCACCGGAACGGCCATAGAAGGTGTTGTAGATGTTCAGGGCCAGCATTTCACTGGCATTGGCGGGTTCGCCTGCGGTCAGGGCAACGTTCTGGTCGAACAGTTTGAAGCTGTTGGTCAGGGTCAGGAAGGTGCAGATGGTCACGCTGGGCATGACCATGGGAATCTTGATCTTGAACAGGATCTCGCGGTCGTTGGCACCGTCGATCTTAGCGGCTTCGATCAGGTCGCCGGGCACGCTCTGCAGGCCGGCAACGTAAATGATCATCATGTAGCCGATCTGCTGCCAGCACATCAGGATGACCAGACCGACGAAACCGGCCTTGGCATCCAGCGCCAGCAGGGGTTTCTGCAGGTTGGCCAGCACACCGTTGAGCAGAATCTGCCAGATGTAGCCCAGCAGGATGCCGCCGATCAGGTTGGGCATGAAGTAGACGGTACGGAAGATGTTGGTGCCGCGGATGCCGCGGGTGAGCACCAGCGCAATGGCAAAGGCGCAGACGTTGATGAGCACGGTGGATACTACAGTGAAGGCTGCGGTAAAGCCGAAGGCGTGCAGGAAGGTGGAATCCTGAAATACGCTGATGTAGTTCTGGATGCCCACAAAGGTGGTCTTGCTAACAGTAGTGAACCGCTGGAACGAAAGGTAAATGCCCCAGATAAAGGGCCAGATAAAGCCGATGATGAACGCGAGCAGCGTGGGCAGCACGAACACTGGCCAATATTTGCTGATGGCTTTTTGCATGATGTACCTCCTATATGCGGAGTGGTTAACAAAAAAGGGGAGGCGGGGCGAACTTCTTCGCCCGCCTCCCTGTTCAGTTCTTTTTTTATGGAGCGATCAGGAGCTTAGCCGTTTGCCAGCTTGTATTCCTTGGCCCAGCCATCGACGAAGGCGGTCACAACGCCGTCCCAGTCGCCGGTGCCTGCTGCGTAAGCGGTCAGAGCGGAACCAACGCCGTTCTTCCACTCTTCAGAAGGCATAGTGGAGAAGCACCAGTCAACACTGGTCTTGCCCGCAGCAACGTAGTCGTTTGCAATGGCGATCAGAGGATTGGTGGAGTCCTTGGCAGCCTTGAAGGGGATCACGAAGCCCATGTCGTCGGCCATTGCGCTGGTGCCGGCCTCGGAGGTGACACACCAGTACAGGAAGTCCAGAGTAGCCTGAATGTCGGCATCAGAAGAGGTGTTGTTCACGCACCAGAAGTTCTCGGAACCGGTGCACAGGCCCTGATTCTCCTCGCCATCCACGCCGATGTAGATGGGCAGCATACCCAGATTGTCGTCACCCAGATCCTTCACATCGCTGTAAGCCCAGGTACCGTTCTGGTAGAACACAGCTTTCTTGCCCACGAACTCAGCCACAGCGTCGTTGCCGGTCTTGGAAGCCAGCAGGGTGGGGTCGCAGGTGGAATCGGTGATGTACAGATCCCAGATCTGCTTGTAGTTGTCCAGATAGGTGCCCTTGATGGCATCGGTGGAGCTGATACCGTCTGCCTTGTACTCGTAGTAGATGGGCAGGTTTGCCAGATGGGTCTTGAAACGCCAGTCAGAAGAACCGTCCATGCCGGCAGAAGTGAAAGCACCGTCCACGCCCAGCTCAGCCTTGCGTGCCTGAATATCGTCAGCGACCTTCTTCAGATCAGCAAAGCCCTTGATATCGTCCTGCGTGTAGCCGGCGGCGCTCAGCAGTTCCTTGTTATAGATGATGCCGTAGGTCTCGATGACATATGCAATGCTGGTAACAGCGTCGCCATCCTTCAGTGCGAAGGAGTCGCTGGTCAGCTCACCATAGACCTGACTGCCGGACAGATCGTAGCAGTAATCCTTCCAGTTTGCCAGACCCACAGGGCCGTTCACCTGGAACAGGGTGGGAGCTTCGCTCTTTTCCATCTCGCTCATCAGGGTGGTCTCGTACTGGCCGGAAGCAGCGGTAACGACAGTCACAGGCACGCCGGTCTCCTTGGTGTACTCGGCGGCCAGATCCTGCCAAGCCTGATCCTGCTCGGGCTTGAAGTTCAGGTAGTAGACCTTGCCGTCAGCCTTTGCAGCAGTGCTGGAAGCAGCAGCAGAACCGGCAGCAGAGGAAGCGGTGCTGTTGGAAGAGCCGCCGCAGGCAGCCAGACCCAGAGCAGCGGCGGAAACGCCAGCGGCCTTCAGGAAGTTACGACGAGTGATCATTTTCTTCATAATAAGTTCTCCTTCTTATTAAAAATAAACAATTTTAAAATCTCCGTCCCCTGACGGAGGGAATACAAAGTTTAGATGCTCCTCACGCTCTCACCCTGCTGCAGCTCCGGCTGCAAGGTGATGGTCTGGGCCGGGGCACCGTGCTCGATCTGCCGCACCAGCAGCTCAATGCTCTGCAGTGAGATCTGCTCGCTGGGCTGCACAACGGTAGTCAGAACAGGCACACAGTAACGGGACATCGTGATGCCGTCAAAGCCGATCACCGAAACATCCTCCGGCACCCGCAGCCCGGCGCTCACCAACGCGCGGATGGCACCTAAGGCGATCACATCGCTCATGGCGAACAGGGCGGTGAAGTCGGCCCGGCGGGCCAGCAGGCTGTTCACAGCGTGATAGGCAGACTCAAAATCGTAGTTGGAAAGGCCGTACAGCTTGTCGCTGAACAGGATGCCTGCGTCCCGCATCGCCTGCTGTGCACCCTCGCGGCGCATCACGCTGGGATAGCTGGTGACAGGACCGCCCAGCACTGCGATCTTGCGGTGCCCCTGCTGGATAAGGTAGTCCACAGCAGCGTAGGCTGCGGCGCGGTCATCCACGCCCACCATGGAAAGATTAGGAAAGTCCAGCTCGTCGGAGACCAGTGTGGTCAGCACCGAGGGGACTGTGATATTGGCAAAGCCCTTTTTGAAGTTGGCTACGCTGCCGCCCAGAAAAATTATACCTTTGGGCTTGATCTCCCGCAGGATCTTTTCAGCGGCATCGATCTCGTTGGCGTTTTCATCCAGATAGGAAACGATGCCATTGTAGCCATACAGGGTAGCGGCCCGCTGCAGCTGGACTAAGAAGTCCGAGAAGAAGAGATTGCGGGTGCCTTTGACCACAAACACCAGACTGCGGGACTGCTGGATCTTCAGCTGCCGTGCATTGGTGTTGGGCACGAACCCGGCCTCCCGCATTACCTTAAGTACATGTTCCTTGGTCTCGGGCCGGACATCGGGCCGGTCGTTGATGACACGAGAAATGGTGCTCACCGAGCAGCCGCTGATCCGGGCAATGTCCTTAATGGTCAGATTCGGCATTTTGTCGGAGTACCTCACTTTCGGTAATAGATTCGGGAACGTTGTCGGGAACGTTTTCAGTGGCTATAGTATGGCATAATTTGTATAAAAAATCAATAACCTAAAAGTGTTTTCGTGAAAATTGCACAGCATCTTGAGCTGTTTTTGTGCAGATTGAATTGCGTACAAATCAAAATATGCCGACAGTTCCGCAAATTCCCGGTACAAATCAGAAACAACCGGTAAAACCGTACCAATTTGTAACTTTTCAACATAGAGCAGTGGTTTTATAAAAGGAGAAAGAAAAAAGCAATGCCCGGCAGATAACACAGCCTGCCGGGCATTGCATGGTTTTGAAATGGTTTATCCGCTTTTTCAAAAATACGGGTGCTGATAGGGTGCGGGTTCCGGGCCGCAGTACAGGCCAAACGCATCGCAGATCCAGTAGCTGCCGTCCTCCATGGGCACGCGGCACCACTGGTGGCTGTACTGGTTCTCGTTCACATGCTCATAGGGGATGCCCAGAATGTCCAGACACAGAGCGGTGGCCCGGGCACACCCGGCACAGGATGCTGTGCGCAGTACAAAATAACCGTAGGGGTCGTTGTAATGGTTGGCTTCCATAGAGTAAGCCATGGAGCCATCATCCACCACCGCACGCAGGGCAGAGGCAATGCCGTAAAGCTGGTCTTCCCGGCTCATGAGCGCCAGCGGTGTGACCACCTTCAACGCTTCCTGATATGCCTGCGCAAACTCCTCGTCGGTGCATTTGCGCTTGAGAGACTTGTAGTGAGCCAGCTTGTTGATGGCCACCGGCGACCAGAGAGAAAAAAACTGCGCTTCGGTCAAAGACAGCTCGTCATCACCGGCAATGCCGTCCGCAGAAGGTTTGCGGCCTTCGTCAATGCCGTGGTCCAGATAATGACGCAGCAGCGCATCTTCGTCATTGCCGCATACGGCTGCAACATCCGGATACTGTGCAGCGTAGTATGCTGCATCAAAGGTGGAGAGTGCAGCAGCGGAAAGACCGGTCTGTGCGGCCAGCAGCACACCGGCCGTCAGCGCCGCAAGTCTAAGATACCGTTTTTTCATGACAGAAAACCTCCTCAAAAAATAATAAAACGCCTCCTGAACTCAGTATAGCACATCCGGGCCGGAAGGAAAAGACAAAAAAAGCGCTTCCACCTTGTCATCGGTGAGAGCGCTTTGCTGATTGCTGATTATTTTGATTGAGTTGATTCTTTAAGGATTAGTCGCTGACGTAGGGCATCAGAGCAACGTGACGAGCACGCTTGATGGCGATGGTCAGTGCGCGCTGATGATAAGCGCAGGTGCCGGTCACACGGCGGGGAATGATCTTTGCACGCTCAGAGACGTACTTACGCAGACGGGGCACGTCCTTGTAATCGATGGTGTCGATACGATCGACACAGAAGCTGCAAACCTTCTTGCGGCCGCGACGCATGGGGCGTGCGGGGCGAGAGCCTTCGGTTCTTTCAAAAGCCATTGCTTATTACCTCCTATTGGATTTTTAACGGATTGACCGTTTCGTGTCAGAACGGCAGATCGTCGCTGTCGTCGATGACGGCGAAGTCGTCTGCACTGCCGGCAGAGTAGCTGGGAGCTGCCTCCACAGCGGCCGGGCGGGCAGGCGCTGCGTTCTGGTAGGCGGGAGCAGAATTATTCTGATAATTTGCTCCGCCGCCTGCATTGCTGTTTTTGGAGCCTGCAAAGTTGATATTGTTGGCTACCACTTCCACAGCGGTGCGGTTGTTGCCGTTCTTATCCTGATACTGGCGGGTCTGAAGACTGCCTTCAATGGCAATCAGACTGCCCTTCTGGAAATACTTGCAAACAAACTCGGCCTGCTGACGCCATGCAACGATATCGATAAAATCGGCCTGACGCTGCTCGCCCTGACGCGCAAAATTGCGGTCACAGGCAATGCGGAAGCTGCACACATTGGTACCCTGCGGGGTGGTGCGCAGTTCGGGATCCGCCACAAGACGGCCCATGATGGCAACAACATTCAACATTTTACGGTCTCCCTTTCTGTCACAGAAGGATTACTCCTCGTGAGCAATGATCAGGCTGCGCATAACGCCTTCAGTGATCTTGTACACACGGTCCAGCTCAGCGGGGAAGCTGGGCTCGCTGGTGAAGTCGATCACGGTGTAAACGCCTTCCTCCTCGTCGTTGATGGGGTAGGCCAGACGGCGCTTGCCCCACTCGTCGATGGAATCGATCGTACCGTTAGCCTCGATCAGGGACTTGAACTTACCAACCAGAGCGGCGGTAGCCTCCTCGTCGAGAGCGGCGCTGGTAATCAGCATGGTTTCGTACTTTGCCATTTTGTAGCACCTCCTTTTGGACTTAAGGATCCTGCAATCACAGGACCAAGGGTACACACAAAACGCGGCATCGCGCCTTGTGTGCGGCGTGTCTGTTCAGACAGCAATTTATTATAGCAAGCTGTGTGGATTCTGTCAAGCTTTTTCCGAAAAAAGATATAATAAAAAATATTTTGATTTTTTTGTGAAAGAGGAATATAATATAGTAGCTTTCAGAGGATGAACGGCAAAGCAGTCGGGGATCGGCCGTCTCTCTGCTCTCTGTTATCCGTCTTCGAAAGGAATGTATATATGGTTCTGGGAATTTTATAGAAAAGGAAGGATTCTTTGTGTATTCGGTTTTCCGTAACCTGGCAATCATCATCCTCAGCGCAAAGTTCTTTGGCCTGGTGGCCCGCAAGTGCAAGGCCCCGCAGGTGGTGGGTGAGATCCTTGCCGGTTTGATCATCGGTCCGTGCATCCTGAACCTCGTGCAGACCAGTGACGCCATCTCCACCTTTGCGGAGATCGGCGTGGTCATGCTGATGTTCACCACGGGCCTTGGCACCAATCTGAAGGAACTGATCAAAGCCGGCCCCATCGCCACCCTGATTGCCTGCGTGGGCGTAGCCGTTCCGCTGGTGGGCGGCACCCTGCTGTACAGTGTGTTCTACGGCTTCTCTGCCGTGGGCAGCCCTGAGTTCTACCGTGCCCTGTTCATCGGCACCATCATGACCGCCACCAGCGTGTCCATTACGGTGGCAACCCTGCAGGAGATGGGCCACCTGAAGAGCTTTCTCGGCACCACCATCGTCAGTGCCGCCGTCATCGATGATGTCATCGGCATTGTGGTGCTGACCTGCGTGCTGGGCGCAAGCTCCGGCACCGGCACGGGTCTGGGCAAGGTGCTCATCAATACGGCACTGTTCTTTGCCACTGCTGTGGGCGTGGGTGTTGTGGCTCACTTTGCTATGACATGGCTGGACAAGCGCAATCCCCACACCCAGCGCATCACCATCGTGAGCATGGCGTTCTGCTTTGCCATGGCCTACATCGCCGAGGAATACTTTGGCATTGCCGATATCACGGGCGCATACATTGCAGGCATCGTGCTGTGCACCATGGACGATGCCTCCTACGTGGAGCGCCGCGTGGATATCAGCAATTATATCATTTTTGCGCCCATCTTCTTTGCATCCATCGGCTTGAAGACCGACATCAGCGGCCTGACACCGGAAATCTTCCTGTTCTGTGTCTGCTTCGTCATTGTAGCACTTATCACCAAGATCATCGGCTGCGGCCTTGCAGCCAAGATCTGCCGCTTCAACTGGGGCGACTCCCTCAAGGTCGGCGTTGGCATGATGACCCGCGGCGAGGTGGCACTGATCGTGGCCCAGAAGGGCCTGGATGTCGGCGTGGTGGACTCGGTCTACTTTACCGCTGTGATCCTGCTGATCGTGGTGTCCAGCGTGGCAACTCCGCTGGTGCTGAAGGCGCTCTTTACCAAGATGCCGCCGCAGAAGCACCCCAGTCAGGTAAATGGGTAAACAATAAAAAAAGATCCTCCGACAGGTCTGCCGGAGGATCTTTTATTTTCAGGATAAGTTACAGTGTCTTGCAGAACTCCTTCAGGTAAGCGCGGAATTCTTCGCCGATCTCCGGATGCTGCAGTGCCAGCTCCACCTGTGCCTCTACCACCTTGAGCTTGTTGCCCATGTCGTAGTGCTTGCCGGTGAACTCTACGGCCGTCATGCCGCCGCGGGTGCGGGCATACTCGGCCATGGCATCGGTCAGCTGGATCTCGCCGCCTGCGCCGGGCTTGGTGTGGGCAAGGATCTCGTAGATCTCCGGGGTCAGCAGCACGCGTCCCAGAATGGAGTAGTTGCTGAACTCCTGTCCCTTCTTGGGCTTCTCGATCATGTCGTCCACAAAGAAATAGTTGTCGTGGATGGGGGTGGTCTTCAGGCTGCAGTACCGGCTCACATCTTCCCATGGCACTGCGGAAACGCCTGCCGCCGGGCGGCCGAACTCCTCATAGGCGCGGATCAGCTGGGCACAGACCGGGTCCTCGCCCCAGATCACGTCATCGCCATAGATCACCACGAAGGGATCATCACCGGTGAAGGCCTTGGCGGTGTTCACAGCATGGCCCAGACCCAGCGTTTGCTTCTGGCGCACAAAGAGGATGTTTGCCATGTTGGCGATGCCAAGGCACTCTTCCAGAGCCTTTTCCTTGCCGGGCTTTGCCAGCTTTTCTTCCAGCTCAGGGCTGCGATCAAAGTGATCCTCAATGATGCTCTGGTTGCGGCCCAGAATGATGAGGATATCGGTGATGCCAGAGCGGACGGCCTCTTCCACCAGATACTGGATGGCGGGCTTGTCCACGATGGGCAGCATGCCCTTGGGCATAGCTTTGGTGGCGGGCAGCACGCGGGTGCCAAGACCAGCAGCAGGGATGACGGCTTTGGTGACTTTCTTCATCATGATTCGTTTCTCCTTACTATTTCAATGCCTGCGACACCGGCCGTGCAGGCCGACCGCCGCAGGACCCCAATGCGTTTTCAGATCATGCCGGCCAGTGCATCCAGGTTGGGACCCATCAGCACGGTAGCACAGGCACCCAGCACCATCAGCAGTACAAAGGCACCGATCACACCGGCGATGCTCACGCCGCCCTGCGCAGACAGGACCGCACGGCGCTGGGCAGCGTCCGGGAACTCGGCGCGGATGCGGCGGATGCGCTCGGCTGCGCTTTTGCGGTACAGCCACTTGGCGTACAGGGTGCGCAGCATCACCAGTGCAAAGCTGAACACCGTCATAATGCGGGAAAGCACGACGATGGCAGTGCTGCTGATGCCCGCGGTGAGCGGACTGCCGGTGGCCTGCATCATGCTCAGCAGGGTGGGCAGGGCCACCACCAGCTCTGCGGCCAGAAAACCAAAGGCCGGCTTCCACGCCTTGCGGTAGAAGAAATAGAACGGGCCGAACACCAGCGCCGAGAAGCACATGGAAATTTTGGTGTGCTGCAGCTGCATCCGGCTGTAATCGTTCAGGTAGACGGGCGCGGCCTTGCCAATATAATCGTTCCAGTCGCTGTAAGGGATGCCGTCGATCAGCTCTTCCTTGCCAAAGGCCGCCTGCACGTTGCGGCGGGTGGGTTCCTCCACCGTCTGCTGATACTGGCGGTAAAGGTCGTTGTAGTCAAAGCGTCCGTCTGCGTCGGTGCCGGGCTGGCTCTGGGTGGGCGGCTCCGGGCACTGGCTCTCCGGCGGAAGAACGGCACCGCAGCAGCGGCAGCGCTCTTCGGTGCGCAGGGTGCGCTCGCCGCAGCTGGGGCAGGTGCGCAGAGCATCGTCTTTGTACGGGAACGTCCATTCATAGCCCGCGCCATGGGCGGGGGTGTGGATGCAGCGGCCAAGCTTTTCGTAGCACTCGCGGTGATAGGGTGCGCCGCAGTCCGGGCAGACCACGATATCATCGGTCAGCGCCAGCGGTCTGCCGCAGCCTTCGCAGGGACAGCCATAATATTTCGGCATGATTTCCTCCTGTTGTATGGTTCATACTGGTATTATACTCCCCTGAAAGAGAAAAGAAAAGGTGAAAATCTTCAAAATTCCAGCAGGATAATCCATTTACCCCTTTACTTTAGCATAGATTCTCGGTATACTAATGAAGTATCTGTGTATAAACTGTGTCTTTTGGCAAGTACAAAGGACTTTACCTTATTTATCATTTCGAGAGGGATTTAGAGAATGATCACGATTGACGAACTGAAGGTGCAGCTTGCCGATTACGGCAAGGCGGTCAAGGACCTGGAAGAAGCTCTTGCCATTGATGCCTCCCGCAAGCGCGTGCAGGAGCTGGAGCACACCATGAGCCGCCCCGGCTTTTATGATGATGCAGACCTGAGCAAGAAGGTCTTTGACGAAGTGGGCGACCTGAAGGGCAAGCTGAGCCGCTTTGAAAAGCTGCAGGGCCTGTACGATGATGCCGAGACCATGTTGGAAATGCTGGATGAAGAATACGACCCCGCCATGATCCCCGAAGCAGAGGAGTCTGTGAACGCTGTGGGCAAGGCTGTGGACGAGCTGCAGCTGATGACCATGCTGAACGGTGAGTACGACCACAGCAACGCCATCCTGACCTTCCATGCCGGTACCGGCGGCACTGAGGCACAGGACTGGGCCGAAATGCTGTACCGCATGTACAACAAGTGGGCTTCCAACCACGGCATGACCGTGGAGGTTCTGGATTATCAGGACGGTGATGAAGCCGGCATGAAGAGCGCCTCCATGATGGTGAAGGGCGCCAACGCCTACGGCCTGCTCAAGAGCGAGAACGGTGTGCACCGTCTGGTGCGCGTGTCGCCCTTTGATGCCAACGCCCGCCGTCAGACCAGCTTTGCTTCGCTGGAAGTGATGCCCGAGCTGGATAACACCATTCAGGTGGATATCCGCCCCGAGGACATTGAGATGCAGGTGTACCGTTCCTCCGGTGCAGGCGGCCAGCACATCAACAAGACCTCTTCCGCTGTGCGTCTGATCCACAAGCCCACCGGCGTCGTGGTCAGCTGCCAGACCCAGCGCAGCCAGTTCCAGAACCGTGACTACGCCATGGAAATGCTGAAGGCAAAGCTGTATCAGATCGCAAAGCAGCAGCATATGGATAAGATCGACGACATCAAGGGCGTGCAGAACGAGATCGCATGGGGTCACCAGATCCGCAGCTATGTGTTCATGCCCTACACCATGGTCAAGGATCACCGCACCAACTACGAGACCGGCAATGTGGATGCCGTGATGGACGGCGATCTGGACGGTTTCATCTTCGCATACCTCAAGGCTGCAAGCCGCGGGGAGCTGCAGGATACCTGATCTTGAACGTATAAAATGCAAAGGCCGTGCTTCCTTTTATGGAGGCACGGCCTTTTTTGTGTTCTTACGCCAGATCGGGCAGAATGGTATCCCAGAGATTTTCCTCCTGCCGCAGGGCGTTGAAGCAGCAGTCCAAGTACATTTTGTTTGCCGCTGCAAGGATCGTGCTGCGGAGAAGCAGCTTTTCATCTGCGGCATCCACGGCAAGGTCGCGGATCTCCCTGGTGCAGCCGAATACAAATGGCAGGCAGTTCTCCATCTCGTCGCAGAAGTAGTCGTAAGCTGCCCCGGCGGAACAGTGCGCCCGCTGCATTTTAAACAGGGCATCGATGTTTTCCATTGAGAGCACCGTTTTGGAGACTGCAATGTACATCAGGGATGCGATCTGATCGCGGGCGTACTTCTTGCGCACCGGGTGGGACAAAATGCCCTTTTTAACGTAGTTGCTTACCATGGAAGAGGTGAGCTCCACGCCGCAGAAGGTGCGGAAATAGCTGTTGACGTACTGCACGGTCTGGTCGAGATAAAGCCCCATCTGCGGGAGATCGGCGTACCGGGGCAGGGCAAACCCGGCGGCGCAGGCCGCAACGCGGCATTTGGTTTCAGTTTTCATATCGTAAGCAGTTTTCTAAGGTTGGCGCAGCTGGGCTGCGCGGGATACAGAAAATGGTTTTCTGGCGGTATTATAGCGCAAATCGGTTCTCTGGTCAACGGATTTTTAAAACTTTTTAAAGAATGCATAAAATCCCTTGACAGGTTTTTGAAAAACTGCTATGATGTCTGCAGTGAACCGAAAACCATGCAGGCGGAAGTGCGTGTAAGGCACGGAAAATAAAAAATGACCTGCTATCACAAAATAGATTTGGAGCGTGCATTTTATGAAAACCAAGATCGTTGTGGATTCTTCGTCCAGCCTGTATGCCCTGCCGGGCGTAGACTTTGCCTGTGTGCCGCTGAAGATCGTCACGGATGAACAGGAATATCTGGATGACGGCACTCTGGATGCCGTGGGCATGGCCCGGTCTCTGCGTACTTACAAGGGCAAGACCAGCACCTCCTGCCCCAATGTGGCAGACTGGCTGGCTGCTTATGAGGGTGCGGAGCAGATCTTTGTTGCCACCATCACGGGCACACTGTCCGGCAGCTACAATGCTGCACTGCTGGCAGCGGAAGAATACAAGGAAACGCACCCGGAGGCCCGTATTTTTGTTCTGGACAGCCTGTCCGCCGGGCCGGAGCTGCGTCTGCTGGCAGAGCGTCTGCGGGATCTCGTCCGGATCGGGATGGAGTTTGACGAGATCTGCGAGGCGATCGTGGCTTACCACAAGCACACGCATCTGCTGTTTTCGTTGGAATCGCTGGCCAATCTGGCCCGCAATGGCCGTGTGAAGCCTGCTGTTGCCGCTGTGGCACGGATGCTGGGCATCCGGGTCATTGGTCAGGCCAGTGAGAGCGGCGAGCTGGAGGTGCTGTGCAAGACCCGCGGCGAGCACGGCGCACTGGAGCGCATCGTGCTGGAATTGAAGGATCACGGCTTTACCGATGGCAAAGTGCACATTGCCCACTGTGATAACCCGGAAGCGGCCAAGCGCCTGAAGCTGATGATCCACGCGGTGTTTGCAGGGGCGCAGGTGGATGTGACCGAGTGCGGCGGCCTGTGCAGCTACTACGCTGAGCTGGGCGGCCTGATGGTGGGCTATGAGGACGGAAAAACAGAGTAAAAGAGTTTTTGATATTGCAAGCAAGCCGGGCCTGCGGGTCTGGCTTGCTTTTTTGAACAACGCAAAACTTGAAAAAGTTGTAAAACCGCGCTATACTTACACATAATTATAAATGTGAAAGGAGGGCAGGCCCATGCTTTTTCGTTCACCGATCGTGCGCTTTTTCAGCCGCATTCTGAACCGCGTCACCATCACGGTTGTGTTGGTGGCATTGCAGCTGCTGTGGCTGTGCTGGGTGGCGTTTGCCATCACCACCGGCACGGGCCGCGTGTGGGTGAACGGCCTGCTCAACGCACTGAGCCTGCTCATCGTCCTGTACCTTGTGCGCAAGGATGAGAACAGCGCCTACAAGGTGGGCTGGATCGCGCTGATCGGCATTCTTCCGCTGCTGGGCGGTGCGCTGTATCTGGCCTTTGGCAACAAACGCCCGGCCAAGCGCCTGCGCCTGAAAATGCAGGCGGTGGAGGATGTCCACAAAAAAGACCTTGTACAGGAGCCGGGTGTGCTGGAAGGTCTGGATGCCCGCGAGCAGGGGCAGAGCCGATATGTGGCAAAGTACGGCCCCTATCCGGCGTGGCAGAACACTCGCACGCAGTATTTTGCCTGCGGCGAAGCCATGTATCCGCAGCTGCTGGCCGATCTGGAAAAGGCTGAAAAGAGCATCTTTCTGGAATTTTTCATCGTGAGCCACGGCTGCATGTGGAACGGCATTGAAAAGATCCTGCGCCGCAAGGCTGCGCAGGGCGTGGATGTGCGCCTGATCTACGATGATTTTGGCAGTCTGCTGGGTCTGCCCGCCGATTTCATCGTGCGCATGGAGCGGGCGCACATCCGCTGCATCCCGTTCAACCCGGTGGTGCCGTTGCTCTCGCTGGTGATGAACCACCGCGACCACCGCAAGATCGTAGTCATTGACGGTACGGTGGCCTACACCGGCGGCGTGAATCTGGCAGATGAGTATATCAATGCGGAGCAGCGCTTTGGCTACTGGAAGGATGCAGCCCTGCGTGTGGAAGGCGATGCCGCGTGGAATTTTACGGTGATGTTCCTCAACTTCTGGAACGCCTTCCGCTCCAGCGAGACGGATTATGATGCATTTCGTCCCATGCCGCTGGTGCCGCCGGTATCGGACGGCATCGTGCAGCCCTACGCGGACAGCCCACTGGACGAGGAACCGATGGCCGAGACGGTGTACCTGAACATCCTTGCGCAGGCACAGCGGTATGTTTATATCTACACGCCCTACCTTGCCGTGGGCGAGGAAATGCTGGACGCACTGAAAAACGCGGCCAAGCGCGGGGTGGACATCCGGCTGGTGCTGCCGGGCATCCCGGACAAAAAGCTGGTGTTCCGGCTGAGCCGGTCGTACTATCTGCCGCTTTTGAGGGCAGGTGTACGCATTTACGAATATACGCCTGGCTTTCTGCATGCCAAGTGCTGGGTAAGCGACGATGTAACTGCCGTAGTGGGCAGCATCAACATGGACTACCGCAGCCTGTTCCTGCACTTTGAGTGCGGTGTACTGCTGCAAAAGAACAGTCAGGTGGCAGTTCTGCGGGACGATGTACGGGCCACGCTGCCGCAGTGCCGCGAGATACAGGTGACGGAATGCCGCACCAGCCTGCCCGGCACGGTGCTGGACAGTGTGCTGCGGCTGCTGAGCCCCTTGATGTGATAAAAACTCCCTTTCCGGGTAAACTAGCCCAAAAGCCCCTTTACGATGGGGGGCAGGAAAGGGAGCGTTTTATTATAATGAAAAAGATACCTCGCATGATTCTGGGCTGCACGCTGGCGGCAGCTCTGGCCCTGACCGCCTGCAGCCGAAGCGATCCCGGTTCCTCCGGCAGCATGAGCACGAACATGGGCGGCAGTTCATCGCAGACGGGGCAGGCGGGCCAGAACGCTGCATACCGCACCGGCCTTGGCATCCTGACCGAAGCGTCTGATCAGGAACGCACGGGCAAGATCGATACCATCGCAGCTGCCGTTCTGCTGGATGCCGAGGGCAGGGTGGCAGATGTGATGCTGGACGAGGTGGAGGTCTCGGTCACGGGGGACAGCACCGGCAAGGTGACGATGTCCACCGACGATCGCACCAAGCGCCAGAAGGGCGACGATTACCCGCTGGCGGCGGTGTCCTCGCTGAAAAAGGGCTGGGCAGAGCAGGCGGATGCCTTTGGCAATTATCTTACCGGCAAAACCCCGGATGAGGTGAAGAAGCTTGCCACCGACGATGACGGCAAGCCGAAGGATGCTGACCTGCTCTCCACCTGCACCATTGCGGTGGACGGCTATCGGGATGCTGTGGTGCGCGCCTGCGAGAATGCAAAGGCAGTCGGCTCGGCCCGCGGCGACCGCGCTGTGCTGGGCGTGTCAGTGCGCAATGACACCAAGGAACTGACCGCCGACGATGACCACGATGTGACCGCGCAGGTGGACATCACAGTGGCAGCCCTGACGCTGGATGCTGACAGCCGTGTGACCGGTGCAGTGGCGGATGTGGCAGAGCCTGCCCTTACCGTGGGCGCGGATGGTACGGTGTCGGCACCGGAGATGGTCAAAACCAAGGTGGAACTGGGCGACAGCTACGGGATGCGCGGGGCATCCAGTCTGGACAAGGAATGGTACGAGCACAGCGAGGGCTGGTGCGATTACCTGAAGGGCAAGACCCGTACTGAGATCGCAGGCATCCCGGACGATGGTTCGGATGCCGACCTTGCGGCACTGTGCACCATCTCGGTGACGGAGCTGCAGAAGGCTGCGCTGGCGGCGTTTGCGGAAGAGTAAAGCGGAGAAAAGAGGAAAGGCGCAAAGCTTTTCCTCTTTTCTTTGTGCAATCAGACCAAAGAATTGACGTGGAAAAGCCTTGAAAAAGACGAACTGCACTAACTTTTGCATTTCCTCTTGCCAAATGGCTGCAAACGCGCTATTCTATAGTCACAGTTTAACACTTTAGCATGATAAAATGCTAAACCGAGAGGGAACACATTTGGGAAGCAAAAAAAGGGAGGAACCTTTTATGAAACGTCTTGTCTCTGCTTTTCTGGCTGGTGCCATGGCACTGAGCCTTGCCGCCTGCGGCGGTGCCGCATCCACTTCCACCGTGGCATCTTCTGCCTCTGCATCCGGGAGCGCAGCCGCCTCCGAGACCGCAGCCAGCGATCTGGACTACATCAAGGAAAAGGGCAAGATGGTCATTGGCTACACCGTCTATGAGCCGATGAACTACACCGATGCCGACGGCAACTTTACCGGTTTTGATACCGAGCTGGCAACTGCCGTGTGCGAAAAGTTGGGAGTCGAGCCGGAGTTCGTGGAGATCAACTGGGATACCAAGGTGGTGGAGCTGGATGCCAAGAGCATCGACTGCATCTGGAACGGTATGACCCTGACCGATGACATCATGGCCAACACCGCCACCACCAAGGCCTACGCCAAGAACGCACAGGTCGTGGTCGTGAGGGACGGCACCGACTACAGCTCCACTGCGGATCTGGTGGGCAAGACCGTGGTTGCCGAGGCTGGCTCTGCTGGTGAAGCCGCCATTGAGGGCGACGAGAACCTTGCACAGGCCGATTACGTCTCCAAGAGCGTGCAGACCGACTGCCTGATGGAAGTTGCCGCAGGCACTGCTGATGCCGCTGTGCTGGATCTGACTCTGGCCAACGCCATGATCGGTGAGGGCACCGACTATGCAAGCCTGAAGATCGTGGACGAGCTGAACGCTGAAGAGTACGGCGTGGCCTTCCGCAAGGGCAGCGATGCCGCCGCTGCTGTGGATGCCGCCTTTGACGAGCTGAAGGCCGACGGCACCATGCAAGCTCTGGCCGACAAGTACGATCTGGCTCTGGCCGACTGAGTTCTATAAGAATGTAATTACTCCTTCCGTCATCGCTGCGCGATGCCACCTCCCTCGGTGAGGGAGGCTTTTTGTTGCCGATATGCGTGAGGCTCCCTCATTGAGGAGGCTGTCACCGAAGGTGACGGAAGGCGTTCAAAAAACGGATTGATGGGTGTGTTCTTGTGTCTGTGATTCTGAGTCGCCTTTCCGGCGCGTTTCTGCTCAACTGTGAGCTGTTCGCTCTGACCCTGCTGTTTGCGCTGCCGCTGGGTCTGGTGGTGGCTTTCGGCTCCATGAGCCGGTGCAAGCCGCTTTCCGGCGCGGTAAAGACCTTTGTGTGGGTCATCCGTGGCACGCCGCTGATGCTGCAGATCATCGTGATCTACCTTGGCCCCGGCCTGCTGGGCATGAATAACCCGTGGCCCTCCGGCTCCGGCGGACGCATGGTGGCGGCGGTGGTGGCTTTTGCCATCAATTACGCCTGCTACTTCTCCGAGATCTACCGCGGCGGCATCGAAGCCGTTCCCAAGGGCCAGACCGAGGCCGGTCAGGTGCTGGGCATGACCAAGACCCAGATCTTCTTCAAGGTGACGCTGCTGCAGGTGGTCAAGCGCATTCTGGCCCCCATGGGCAATGAGGTGATCACCCTCGTCAAGGATACCTCGCTGGCCAACACCATTGCCAACAAGGAGATCATCATGATGGCCAAGGAGTACAGCGCAAAGGGCTTGATCTGGCCGCTGTTCTCTACTGCCATCTTCTTCCTGGTGTTCGTGGGCGCACTTACCCTGCTGTTTGGCTGGGCCGAAAAGAAACTGGATTATTTCCGCTGATGAAAGGGAGGAAATTGGATCATGGCACTGCTTGAAGCCTCCGGCATCGGCAAAAACTTTGGCGATACCAAAGTACTCAAGGATATCTCACTCACGCTGGAACAGGGCGAAGCGCTGGCGATCATCGGCTCGTCCGGCTCCGGTAAAACCACCCTGCTGCGCTGCCTGAACTTTCTGGAACGGCCGGACACCGGCATCATCAAGGTGAACGGCGAGACCATGTGGGACGCTGCCGACCCCGCCACCCAGCGCGAGAGCGAGATCCGCAAAAAGCGGCTGCACTTTGGTCTGGTATTCCAGAACTTCAACCTCTTCCCGCAGTACACCGCCCTGCAGAACGTAATGCTGGCGGGTGAACTGCTGGCGAAGGAGCGCCCGGACTACAAGGCTGACAAAAAGGCCATCCATGCCGAGCTGGAACAGCAGGCACAGGAACTTCTGGCCCAGATGGGCCTTTCTGCCCGGGCAGGCCACTACCCGCACCAGCTTTCCGGCGGTCAGCAGCAGCGCGTGGCCATTGCCCGCGCACTGGCTCTGCACCCGGACATTCTCTGCTTCGACGAGCCGACCTCGGCCCTCGACCCGGAGCTGACCGGCGAGGTGCTGCGCGTCCTGCGCGACCTTGCCGACCGCAAGACCACCATGATCATCGTCACCCACGAGATGCACTTTGCCCGTGACGTGGCCGACCGCATCATGTTCATGGATGGCGGCGTGGTGGTGGAGGAAGGCCCTGCCAAGCAGCTCATTGAGCACCCGCAGGAGGAGCGCACCAAACAGTTCCTTTCGCATTACGGAGAATAAGCAAAATCACCAATTCTTGCGGCAAAAATTTGGAAATGTTGATGCAATGCAAATCTTGTAAAACCTGCAGCTGTCCGCTATAATACCATTCATGAATGAAACCAACGTCCTGCCCTTTCCGGCAGGGCGTTTTTCACGGCAAAAATCACGACATCAAGCCGGTTCCCAGTGTGGCAGGAGGTTTTTATACGATGACAAAGGATATGACCCAAGGCAGTCCGCTCAAGCTGATCCTTGCGTTTGCGGTGCCGCTGATGCTGGGCAGCCTGTTCCAGCAGTTCTACAATCTGGCCGATACCATCATCGTGGGCCGCTTTGTGGGCGTGGAAGCGCTGGCGGCGGTAGGCAGCGTGGGCGGCCTGAACTATCTGGTGCTGGGCTTTGTGAACGGCATCGCCTGCGGTTTTTCCATCCCCATCTCGTGGACTTTCGGCGCAAAGGACTACAAGGAGATGCGCCGCTACACTGCCAACACCGTGTGGCTTTCCATCTTCTTTGCCGTGGTGCTGACCATTGTTACTGTGGCGCTGACCCGCTCGGTGCTGGTGTGGACGAACACCCCGGAAAACATCATCGACCTTGCGGATATCTACATCCGCACCATCTTCTGGGGCATCCCGTTCACCCTGCTTTATAATGTGACCAGCGCGCTGATGCGTGCGCTGGGCGACAGCAAGCGCCCGCTGTATTTCCTGCTGGTGGCAAGCTTTTTGAACATCGGACTGGATCTGGTGTGCATCATCGTGTTCCATATGGGCGCGTTCGGTGCAGCCTTTGCTACCGTGTTCAGTCAGGCTGTGGCGGGTCTGGGCAGTCTTTTGTACATCCTGCGCCACTACCCGGAGCTGCGCTGGAGCAGGGAAGAGGGCCGCTTCAGCCTGGCCCACTGCGCAAAGCTGTGCAGCATGGGCATTCCCATGGGCCTGCAGTGCAGCATTACGGCCATTGGCAGCGTGGTGCTGCAGGGTGCCGTGAACGGCCTTGGCAGCGACATCGTGGCTGCACAGACCGCAGGCAGCAAGGCCGCACAGTTCCTGAGTGTGCCGCTGGAAAGCATCGGCACCGCCATGACCACCTACGCCAGCCAGAACATGGGCGCAAAAGACCTTGGCCGTGTGGACCGCGGCGTGAACACCGCACTGGGCATCGGCTGCGTGTACAGCATTGCGTCCTTCCTCATCCTGCGCGTGACGGATAAGCTGCTCATCGGCCTGTTCCTGGATGCCAGCGAGACTGCCATCATGGCCAATGCTCAGAGCTTTATCTTCTGGAACAGCGTATTCTACATCCCGCTGGCGGTGCTCATTATCTACCGCTACACCATTCAGGGCCTGGGCTTCTCTGGCCTTGCCATGTTTGCCGGTGTGGCCGAGATGGTGGCCCGCGCCATGGTGGGCTTTTGGTTCGTGCCGCTGTGGGGCTACTTTGCGGCCTGCATCGCAAGCCCGGTGGCATGGTTCTTTGCCTGCTTCTTCCTCATTCCGGCCTACTTTGTGGTGCGCAAACGCCTGCAGAAGGAAAAGGACGTCGAGAAGGAACACGATGCCCGCACCGCAAACGCTTAAAGAATGTTCGCAAGCTCTCCTGCAAAGGGGAGCTTTTTTGATGTTCGGGCTGTAGGGCAGCCTACGGTTTCAGAGAACTTTATCAGGTGCTACTGTGGGAGTGTTATCTGATACAGTGACGGATTATTAACGCTGATGCGATGAAAAATACAGTGTATCAAGCTGATACAGTGCCCCTTGATTGATACAGTGAGTCAGTGTATCAGGGCAGGCCAGTGTATCAACCTGATACACTGGCAAAAAGAAACATAAGTAAGTTATATATTTCTCACTGTATCATGTGTTTCTCCACGGTAGGGCTGCACTGCAGTCTGCCCGGATGATTTACAAATCCCGCCAAAAGCGTTATACTACTTATAATTGTGTAATTTGGCAGGAGGTGAGCGCATGGCAGAGCAGCAGCTGGAACAGATCGAGGGCACCGTGGAGGACATCATCTACGAGAACACCGACAACGGCTATATGGTGTTCGAGGTGTCCGGCGGCGGTGTGGTCACAGTGGTGTGCGGCATTGTGGGTGAACTGCACGCGGGCGAAAGCGTGGTCTGCCGCGGCCGCTACGAGAACCACGCCACCTATGGCCGCCAGTTCCACGCACAGGAGTGCGAGACCGACATGCCCAAGGATCTGGAAGCGGTGTACGCCTTCCTTGCCAGCCGGTCGCTGCCGTACATCGGGGCCAAGACGGCGGATAAGATCATCGACCTGTTCGGTGCCGAGGCGCTTGAGGTGATCGCCAACGACCCGGCCCGGCTCACGCAGGTGCCCGGCATCTCGGCGGACAAGGCCGACCGCATCCAGCAGGAGTTCAAGCGGATGTTTGGGATGCGGGAGCTGATCGCCTATCTGGCGCAGTTCGAGATCAGCCCGCGCCGCGCGATGGAGGTGTTTCGCACCTTCGGCCCCGGGGCCATGCAGGCCATTGCGGCAAATCCCTATCTGCTCTGCGGCGAACCGCTGCAGCTGGATTTCCGCCACGCGGACAGCATTGCCCAGTATTACCACATGGAAGGCGACTGCGCCCAGCGGCTGGAAGCGGCCCTGCTGCGCACCCTGCGCCACAACGCGGGCAACGGCCACACCTGCCTGCCGCGCACCCAGCTGCTGGAAACGGCATCCAATTTTATCCATCAGCCGCCGGAAAAGCTGGCTGCTGCGCTGGACGAGTGCATCCGCACCGAAGAACTGCGGGTGAAGCTGTTTGACGGAACACCGTATATTTATCTGCCCGACCTGCTGGAAGCCGAGGAGGACATTGCCGCCCGGCTTGCCATGCTGACAAAACGGGGCAAGAATACCGCCCACGGGCTGGATAAAAACATTCAAATTCTGGAACTGACGCAGGGCTTTGCCTATGCGCCCCTGCAGAAGGAAGCCATCCGCAAAGCCATGACCGAGAACTGCCTTGTGCTCACCGGCGGCCCCGGCACCGGCAAGACCACCACCGTCAACGCCATTCTGCAGCTGCTGGAAGATCAGGCGGAACGGGTGGCCCTGTGTGCGCCCACCGGCCGCGCGGCTAAACGGCTGAGTGAGCTGACCGGCCGCAAGGCCAGCACCATCCACCGTCTTTTGGAGGTGGACTACACCGGCGGCGTGGTCAGCTTTATCCACAACGACAAGAACCTGCTCAAGTGCGATGTGGTCATTCTGGACGAAATGAGCATGGTGGATGTGAAGCTGTTTCAGGCCCTGATCGCAGCGCTGCGCTACAGCTGCCGCATTATCATGGTAGGGGATGCCGACCAGCTGCCCAGCGTCGGCCCCGGCAATATTCTGGGCGAGATCATCCGCTCCGGGCTGGTGCCCACCGTGTGCCTGAACGAGATCTTCCGGCAGGCAAAGCGCAGCCTGATCGTGGAGAACGCCCACCACATCATCTCAGGTGAACCGCTGCAGAAGGGCGGTAAGACCGACGACTTCTTCTTTTTGGAATCGGATGGCGATGCGGCCCAGCGGTTGGTGTGTGATCTGGTCACCACCCGCCTGCCGCGCAGCTACGGCTTCGATCCGATCCGGGACATTCAGGTGCTGTGCCCCACCAAGCTTGGCCCTACCGGCACACAGGCACTGAATGTGGAACTGCAGAACCTGCTGAACCCGGAACAGACGGGCAAGCCCCAGCTGCAAAGCGCCGCCCGGGTGTTCCGCGTGGGCGATAAGGTGATGCAGGTGCGCAATAATTACGAGATCATCTGGAACCGCATTGGCGGGGAGCAGGGCGTGGGTGCCTACAATGGCGACATCGGCATTGTGGAGAGCATCAACACGCGGGATCGCTCCATGGTGGTGCGCATGGATGACAAGCGGCTGGTCTACCCGGCAGAAAACCTCAACGAGCTGGAGATCGCCTATGCCATCACGGTACACAAAAGTCAGGGCAGCGAGTTCCCGGCGGTGATCCTGCCGGTGGCGCAGGTGCCGCCGCGGCTGTGCTACCGCAACCTGTTCTACACCGGCGTTACCCGTGCACGGAAGCTGTGCATCGTGGCGGGCCGCAGGGACGTTGTGAACCGCATGATGGGCAACATCCGCCAGAACCTGCGCTACAGCGGCCTTGCCTATCTTTTGCAGGCAGAGCTGCCGCCGGAACAGACGGAAGCAGAATAACTCCTTCCGTCACCTTCGGTGACGGCTCCCTCGGAGAGAGAGCCTCTGGCGAAGAGGAAAAGCTTTCTGCACTGCCAAAGCCTCCCTCCGGGAGACAGACTTCCCCCGGCCGGGACAGATTCTCCCCGCACCGGGGAGAAATGTCACCACAGGTGACAAAGAGAGGAACAGATGTCACGTAAGTGACAAAAAGGGGAACAGGTGGATGCGAACAAAGTGAGCAGACGGAAGGAGTTCAAAACCGGTATACTTTTTACGGCAACTATGCTATACTGTAGACTGGTATGATTTCCGGCCTGCATCAACAGGCCGTTGTTTCGATAGAGGAACCAGAGAAAGGAAAAAAGAACTTATGGCACAGAACGATATCGGTATCGATCTTGGTACCACTACCATTATCATTGCGCAGGAGGGCAAGGGCGTTGTGCTCAACCAGCCCAGCGTTGTGGCAATGGATACCCGCAAGAAGACCGTGCTGGAAGCAGGCGATAAGGCCCTTGCTATGGTGGGCCGCACCCCGAACTATATTTCTGCCATCTTCCCGCTGAAGGACGGTGTGATCAGTGACCATACCATGACCCGTGAGCTGATCTGCCGTTTTGTCAAGCAGGTGTACAGCTCCCACATGGTCAAGCCCCGCGTGGCCGTCTGTGTGCCCGCCGCCATTACCGGCATTGAAAGCGATGCCGTGGTGGAGGCTGTGGTAGCCGCTGGTGCCCGTCAGGTGTACCTGATCGACGAACCCATTGCCGCTGCCCTTGGCTCCGGCATCGACATCACCCAGCCGGAGGGCCGCATGATCATTGATATCGGCGGCGGCACCACCGATATTGCAGTGCTTTCTCTGGGCGGCAAGGTCAAGGCCACCAGCGTACGCGTGGCCGGCAACCACTACGACGAGGAGATCCTCAAGTTCGTGCGCAACAAGTACAGCGTTGCCATTGGCCAGCGCACCGCCGAAGAGCTGAAAAAGAACGTGGCCTGCTGCCCCCAGAAGACTGATTTCCACGAGACCATGGAGATCAAGGGCCGCAGCCTGCTCACCGGCCTGCCGGTGCGTGTGAATGTTTCCACTGACGACCTGTACGAACCGGTCATGATGCTCAGCGAGCAGATCGGCACCGCAGCCCATCAGGTGCTGGAAAAGACCCCTCCGGAACTGGCAGGCGATATCTTCCGCAATGGTGTCATGCTGACCGGCGGCGGTGCACAGCTGCATGGCCTTACCGAATACCTGAGCGAAGAGCTGAAGGTGGAGGTGACGGTTTCGCCCGATCCCGTCAACTGTGTGGCACTGGGCACTGCCATGAGCCTTGGCCTGAACGACAAGCTGGAAACCGGCTTTTTGGATGCAACGCCCCGCATTGGCCGCAGATAATCAAAGCTGCACCATTTATCCATGAATCTGAACAAAAGCGCCAAAAAGAAAAAATATCTATTTTTGTTGAAATAAATTGGAAAATAAGGTATAATGTACCCAAATTGATTTTCTGCTGACGATCTTGTATCGGACGCAGTATACAAGAAACAGGAGGAAAACCATGGATTTAGGTTTTGACGTGGTCGTTACCATTACCGGCATCGTACTGGTGTTCTTGATCCTTATCCTGCTGATGGCGATTATCACGCTGGAAGGCAAGATCTTCGATTCGATGAACGCAAAGAAGAAGGCTGCCAAGGAAGCCACCAAGGCTCCCGCTGCACAGCCCGCTGCACCCGTGCAGCAGGCCGCAGCTGCTCCCGCTCCTCAGGTGGAAGAGGGCATTCCCGGTGATGTGATCGCCGCCATTATGGCAGCAATCCATGCAATGGGCAACGGCAAGTACACCCTCAAGGCTGTGCGCCGCAGCAAGAACGGCTGGGGCAATGCGGGTGTAAACGACACCACCGCACCGTTTTAACAGAGGAGGAAGAGCATGACACAGTTTATTGATACTCTGGTCGGTATTTTCCAAAGCTCCGGCTTTGCGCAGTTTGGTGAGCCGGGCGGCTACCTGTACGCGATCATGATCTGCGTGGGCTGCTTTTTGCTGTACCTGGCCATCGTCAAAGAGTTTGAGCCGCTGATCCTGCTGCCCATGGCATTCGGCATGATCCTGGCAAACCTGCCCGGAAGCGGCATTATCCACATGCAATATTTCGTCGGTGACGGTCTGGAACACCCCATGTGGGTGGAGATCCTGAACAACGGTGGTCTGGCCGATATGCTCTACATGGGCGTTAAGCTGGGCATCTACCCGCCGCTGATCTTCCTGGGCATCGGCACCATGACCGACTTTGCACCCCTGATCTCCAACCCCAAGAGCCTGCTGCTGGGCGCTGCTGCTCAGTTCGGCATCTTCGGTACTTACATGGGCGCTCGTCTGCTGACCGCTACCGGTCTGGTGGACTTCACCCAGAAGCAGTCCGCTGCTATCGCCATCATCGGCGGTGCAGACGGTCCTACCGCTATCTTCGTTACCTCCCGTCTGGCTCCTGAGCTGCTGGGCTCCATCGCCGTTGCAGCATACAGCTACATGGCTCTGGTGCCCGTGATCCAGCCGCCCATCATGAAGGCACTGACCACCAAGAAGGAACGTACCGTCGTGATGAAGCAGCTGCGCACCGTCTCCAAGACTGAGAAGATCATCTTCCCGATCATGGTCACCATCATCGTTTCCCTGATCGTGCCCGATGCCGCTGTTCTGGTCGGTATGCTGATGCTGGGCAACCTGATGAAGGAGTGCGGCGTTGTGGATCGTATCCAGAAGACCGCCGGCAATGAGCTGATGAACATTATCACCATCTTCCTGGCACTGTCTGTCGGCTGCACCACCTCTGCAAACACCTTCCTGAACACCCGCACCCTGTTCATCATCGTGCTGGGCCTGATCGCATTCTCCTTCGGCACCGCTGCCGGTGTGCTGTGCGGCAAGGTGATGTACAAGCTGACCGGTGGTCAGGTGAACCCGCTAATCGGTTCCGCAGGCGTTTCCGCTGTGCCTATGGCCGCTCGCGTTTCCCAGAAGGTTGGCCAGAGTGAGAATCCCTCCAACTTCCTGCTGATGCACGCAATGGGCCCCAACGTGGCCGGTGTTATCGGCTCTGCCGTTGCTGCTGGTATCCTGATCAACATTTTCAGCTAAGCGCTTTCTGAAAAGCATTTTTCCGCCCGTCGGTTCGCAAGAGCTGCCGGGCGGTTTTTGTTTTACGATTTGAAATGCCCGCCGCGTTTGCTTTGGGCATAAAATAAGGAAATTATAAAAATATTTTTTCCGCTGAAAATAGCCAGAGCGAACGCGGCGGCTATTCTCAATCGTTTTGAAATGTGGTATACTGTATTTTGATAGTATAAACATAAAAGGAACAGGGGAAACCATGGCAACAGATCTCACACAGGAATTCTGCGCTCTGCGCGATACCTATATTGAAAAACAGTTTGGCCGCCTGAACGATATGCAGCGGCAGGCAGTGTTCACCACCGATGGTCCGCTGCTCATCCTTGCTGGTGCAGGCAGCGGCAAGACCACCGTGCTGGTAAACCGCATTGCAAACCTCATCCGGTTCGGCTCGGCCCACGGCTCCAAACAGACACCGCGCCCAGCCACGGAGGACGATATCAAGGCTCTGCGCAACGCCATCATGACCGGCACTGCCGCCCCCAGCTGGCTGGACGGGATGCTGCGCCAGAACGCTGTGCGCAGCTGGAACGTGATGGCCATCACCTTTACCAACAAGGCAGCAGGGGAGCTGAAGGAACGTCTGCGCCGGATGCTGGGCGGCGAGGAGGGCGACGAAGTGTTCGCTTCCACCTTCCACTCGGCCTGTGTACGCATCCTGCGCCGCTGGGCGGAGGAGATCGGCTACCCGCGCAGCTTTACCATCTACGATACCGATGATTCCCAGCGCGTGATGAAGGCTGTCTACAAAGACCTGAATGTGGACGATAAGTTCCTGCCCATCAAGGCTGCGATCAACCAGATGAGCCGATGGAAGGATCAGCTTGTCAGCCCGGAACAGGCCCTTGCCAGCCCCGCAAAAGATACCAAAGGCGCGCTGACGGCCCGCATCTACGCGGCCTACGAAAAGCGCCTGAAGGAAGCCGGAGCATTCGACTTTGACGACCTGATTTACCAGACTGTGCAGCTGCTGGCCGAGCACAAGGATGTGCGGGATTTCTACCAGAACAAATACCGCTATCTGCTGGTGGACGAGTATCAGGACACCAGTGTGGCGCAGTTCCGTCTGGTGAGCCTCCTCACCGGCCCGGAAAAGAACATCTGCGTGGTGGGCGACGATGACCAGAGCATCTACCGCTTCCGCGGCGCTACCATTGAGAACATCCTTAATTTCGAGCGCATTTACCCGGGCACCAAAACCATCCGTCTGGAACAAAACTACCGCTCTACGTCCAATATCCTGAACGCTGCGAACTGTGTCATTCAGCACAACACCGAGCGCAAGGGCAAGACCCTGTGGACCAGCAATGGCGAGGGCGATAAGGTGCAGGTGTACACCGCCGAGAACGAGCAGGACGAGGCCAGCCACATCGCGGATGTGATCGGCCAGCACCTGAAAGAGGGCGGACATCTGGCCGACCACGCTATCCTCTACCGTATGAACGCCCAATCGGCCCCCATCGAAAGCTACTTTACCCGTGCAGGCATCCCCCACAAGATCGTGGGCGGCCAGCGCTTCAACGACCGCAAAGAGGTCAAGGATATTCATTCCTACATGTCCATCGTGGCGAACCCCCGCGATGATGTGCGCCTGCGCCGCATCATCAACGAGCCTGCCCGCAAGATCGGTGCCACCACCGTGGAGGTGATTGCCGATCTGGCCGCGCAGGAGGGCGTGAGCATGCTGGACATCATCGGCCATGCCGACCAATATGCAAAGCTCAGCCGCGCCGTAATGCCGCTGCTCAAGTTCTGGCAGATCTATCAGCGCCTGCAGGATTCTTTGGAGACCCGCACGCTGGACGAATTTGCAGCCGATGTGATCGAGCTGACCGGCTATAAGGCCATGCTGGAAGCCGATGCAGCCAAGGGCCACGAGGATGCGGCTGACCGCCTGCAGAACCTTGGTCAGCTGGTCAACAACGTCAAGAACTACTGCGACCAGCACGGTGAGGAAGCCACGCTGGAAGGCTATCTGGAAGATATCGCCCTCATCAGCGATATCGACAGCTATAACGAGAGCGCCGATCAGGTGGTACTCATGACCATCCACTCCGCCAAGGGTCTGGAATTTCCGTATGTGTTCCTGATTGGCATGGAGGAGGGCGTATTCCCCAGCGAGATGAGCAAGTATTCCGAGGCCGATCTGGAAGAGGAGCGCCGCCTTGCCTACGTGGGCATCACCCGCGCCAAGAAGGAGCTGTACATCTCCAACAGCGTTTCCCGGATGCTGTATGGCCGCACCCAGCGCAACGAGCCGAGCCGCTTTTTGCGGGAGATCGAGCCGGAGTATATCGAGGAGACCCGCAGCCCGGTACTGGAACAGCGCTCCCGCTTTGGCGGCTGGGGCGACAGCTATCGTGATACGGTGCCCGGTGGTGCATCCGGTTACTCCGGGCCATCTGGATGGGGCCGCAGCGCCAGTGGGTACGGTTCGGGCGGTTACGGAAGCGGCTATAGCAATCGCAGCGGCTACCTGAACCGCGAATACAACGCGGGCGAGGGCCGCGGCTTTGGCTCGGCCTATGCAAACCGGGGCCAGAGCCAGAGCGGATATGGTTCCGGCTATGGCCGCAGCGGCGCAGGTGCGGGATATGGTTCTGGTTACAGTTCTGCATATTCTGACGGAACAACGCAGAAAAAATCTGCAAAGCAAATCTCCTTTACAGGTACACCGGCAGCAAAAACCGCTGCAAAAGGCGCAAAACACTATGAGCCGGGCGATCTTGTGGAGCACAAGGTGTTCGGACGCGGTCAGGTAGTGGCTGTGAAGCCTGCCGCCGGAGATCAGATCGTGGAGATCAACTTTGAAAAGGTGGGCATCAAAAAGACCATGGCCAATTTTGCGCCCCTGACCAAAATCACTGCGGAGGAATAACACACTTATGATGACTGTTCGTTTGATCGCACATACCCCGGAACCGGAAAAGGTGGTGGCTGCAGCGGCAAAGCTCTGCTATTCCGATGCGCACATCACCGACCTGCTGGACGGCCTGACCGAGGAAAAGACCGCGAAGTTCCTGACCATGCTCAGCGATCTGGGCCATGCCAGCCCCATTGAACATGCCAGCTTCACCTTTGGCATCGAGGGGGTCAGCCGCACTTTGCTGGCGCAGATCACCCGCCACCGTATTGCATCCTTCAGTGTGCAGAGCCAGCGCTATGTGCGGCTGGACGATTTCCGCTATGTGGTACCGCCCGAGATCGAAGCCATCCCGGAAGCAAAGGAAGCTTTCCTTGCCAGCATGGAAGAGGACGCAAAGCGCTACCTCGACCTTGCCCACAAGCTGGAAGAAGGCCACACCGCCCGCCTGATGGCTGAAGGAATGCCGGAAAAGCAGGCCCGCGCCAAGGCCAGCAAGCAGGCCAACGAGGATGCCCGCTTTGTACTGCCCAACGCCTGCGAGACCAAGATGGTGGTCACCATGAATGCCCGCAGCCTGCAGAACTTTTTCCACCTGCGCTGCTGCAGCCGCGCCCAGTGGGAGATCCGGGAGCTGGCCGAAAAAATGTTTGAGCTGGTGTACCCGGTGGCACCGCATATCTTTGCAAAGTCCGGCCCGGCCTGTGTATCCGGCCCCTGCCCGGAAGGCAGGATGTGCTGCGGCAAAACCGCCGAGGTGCGTGCAAAATATGCATCCATCAAGGAGGCTGCAGGCGTATGAGCAAGGGAAAACTGATCGTACTGGAAGGGCTGGACGGCAGCGGCAAGGCCACGCAGGCAAAGCTGCTGGCAGCACATTTAAAGGGGCAGGGCTTTTCTGTGCGGGAGATCACCTTCCCGAATTATGAGAGCGACTCCAGCGCCCTTGTAAAAATGTATCTGGCCGGGCAGTTCGGCCAGCACCCGGACGATGTAAACGCCTATGCAGCCTCCAGCTTTTATGCGGTGGACCGCTACGCCAGCTACAAAAAGGACTGGGGCAGTTTTTACGAGAATGGCGGCATCATCATTGCCGACCGCTACACCACCTCCAACGCGGTGCACCAGTGCTCCAAGCTTCCGCCGGAGCAGTGGGAGAGTTTTCTCGGCTGGCTGTTTGATTTTGAATTCCATCTGCTGGGCCTGCCTGCGCCGGATGAGGTGATCTACTTACAGGTAGACCCCGCCGTGAGCCAGAAACTTATGACCCAGCGTTACCACGGCGACGAGAGCAGGAAGGATGTGCACGAGAAGGATACCGAGTATCTTGCCCGCAGCCGCTGCGCCGCCGAGTATTGTGCCGTGCACCTTGGCTGGGCCGTCGTGCATTGCACCAGCGGGGACAACATGCGCAGCATCGAAGACATTCAGGCCGAAGTGCAGGAGATCGTGTTGAAGCAGCTGACATAATTTTCGATAAGAGGGGGCATCCTGACAGATGTATCGTTTGATGCAGCCGGAAGATAAACCGGCAGTGCTGGCTTTATGGCAGAGCCAGCGCAATGAATCAGAAGAATTTGCCAAAAAGGCCATTGAGCAGTTTGCAGGCGAGCAGAACGTCTATGTGGCCGAGGAAAATGACGAGATCGCTGCGGTGGCGCTGGCTGTGCCGGTCACGCTGCAGGGCCGCAGCGGCACCTACCTGTACGGTCTGTGCGGCGAGGGCAGCCTGATCCTGGCGGGCCTTGTGGACTATCTGTGTGCCCAGCAGAAGCTGCGCGGCGCAGGCTTTACGGTGGCGGTGCCCACCAGCCCGGAGCAGGCCGCACTGCTGCAGGATAAGGGCTTTGCATGGGCCTTCGCCCTGCGCTGCCTGCCGCGCGAGGTGGAGCGCAACCTGTGGAGTCAGGCGGAGTTTGATTCCGTCACCGCCAAAAAGCTGTGTGAGCTGCGGGAGCGCTTCTGGCCCGATACCGTGCAGCTGACCCCGGAGCGCATGGCCGTGGTGCTGGGAGATCTGTACTCCTCCGGTGCCACCATCGTTTCCAGCGCCCACGGCTATGGTATTTATTTCCGCAAGGAGGATACGCTTTACTTTGTGGAGCTGCAGGCCGACAATGACCGCGCCGCCGAAGTACTGATGGAAGCCGCCCGCGAAAAGGAAGTCATCGTGGAAAAGGCGGTCATTACCGTGGGCGCATCCCAGCCGCTGTTCCTCGGCGAGGGCACCCGGCAGGACTACGGCATGATCCGCTTTGATGCCGAACCCTTTGATGTAGCCGAAAGCTACATGCGCCTGATGCTGGAAAACTAAGATAAAAGGAAGGTGCTTATGGCACACGAAAAAAACACCCGCAAAAAAGGCGGTGTAGGGAAGATCCTGCTGGTGCTGGTGGTACTGCTGGCGCTGGCCGTTGGCGGGGCGCTGCTGTTTGCGCACAACGAGATCAGCGGCAATGGCAGACCCGGCACGGAGATAACGGTGAGCATCCCGCAGGGCAGCGGCGTTTCCGTCATTGCGCAAAAGCTCAAGGATGCGGGTGTGATCCGCTCGGCCTATCTGTTCCGCTGGTATGTGGGGCAAAAGGGCGCGGCATCAAAGCTGCAGTATGGCGAGTTTACCCTGCAGAAGAGCGCCTGCTCTTACGATGCCATTATTGCGGTCCTGTCCACTTACGCTAAGGCCGAAACGGTGCGCGTGACCATCCCAGAGGGAACCACGGCCATTGCCATTGCCCAGAAGATGGAAGCCGCCGGGCTGTGCAGCGCCGAGGATTTCCTGAAGGAAGCCAACGAGGGCGATTTCAGCGAATACACCTTCTGGCAGTACGTGCCGGACGATGCCGACGCGCCGGACCGCTTTATGAAGTGCGAGGGCTATCTCTTCCCGGAGACCTACGAATTTTTAAAGGATGACACCGTGCACAACTATGTAGCCACCTTCTATGCCCAGTTCGATGCACAGATCACCGATGCGATGTATGCAGAACTTAAAAAGCAGGATATGACCCTGCCCCAGCTGATCACACTGGCATCCTTTGTGCAGGAGGAAGCAGGCAACAGTCAGGACTCAAACGTGGCACAGGTGTTCCGCAACCGTCTGGCTGCGGATTCACCCTACCCGCGCCTGCAGAGCAACACCTCCAGCTATATCCAGAGCGACAGTGACAACAATTACCTCTGGAACTGGGTGGCACCCTACTATGGCGGCTGGGATAATATCCCGGGAAATATCGTGGCTGCGTATGATACCTACAGCTGCAAGGGTCTGCCTGCTGGGCCGATCTCGAACCCCGGCATTGCGGCCATCAAGGCAGCGCTGGCCCCCCAGCCCAATGAGGAAGCCAAGGATGCCTATTTTTTTGTGACCGACCTCAAGGGCAGCTATTATTATGCCCGCACCCTGAGCGAACACAACGCAAACTGCCAGAAGGCAGCACAAGTGAACAAAACTGTGAATACGGAAAAATGAGAGGAATTTGAACTATGCTGCAAATCCCGGAACTGCTGGCCCCGGCAGGCGATCTGGAACGCCTGCGCTATGCCATCAACTACGGTGCCGATGCCGTTTACTGCGGCCTGCCTGAATTTGGAATGCGGTCTGCTCCGGCCAACTTTACGCCGGAACAGCTGGCCGAGGGTGTCATCTACGCTCACGCCCGCGGCCGCAAGGTCTACCTGACCATGAACACCCTGCCCACCAACGAGGAAGCCGACCGCCTGCCCGAGGCCATCAAGGAAGCAGCCAAGGCCGGTGTGGATGCCTTTATCGTGGCAGACCTTGGTGTGCTGGATGCCTGCAAGACCTTTGCACCGGACATCGATGTGCACATGTCCACCCAGACAGGCATCACCAACTGGGCTGCGGCCCGTGCCGCCTACAATATGGGCGCAAAGCGCGTGGTGCTGGCCCGTGAGATGACCCTGCAGGATATTGCGATCCTGCGCGATAAAACACCACCGGAGCTGGAGATCGAAGCCTTTGTGCACGGTGCTATGTGCATGAGCGTTTCGGGCCGATGCCTGCTTTCCAACTACATGGCGGGCCGCGACGCGAACCGCGGCCAGTGTGCCCAGCCCTGCCGCTGGAAATACTATCTCAGCGAGGAGACCCGTCCGGGACAACTGTACGAGATCGGCGAGAACGAGAACGGCAGCTACATCCTCAACGCCAATGATATGTGCACCGCGCCGTTCCTTGACCTGATCTGCAAGGCAGGTGTGGACAGCCTGAAAATCGAGGGCCGTGCCAAGACCTTCTACTATGTGGCAAGCGTTACCGCCGCCTACCGCAGGGCGCTGGACGCTTATCTGGCCGACCCGCTCAACGACAACTTTGAGCTGCCTGCTGAAGTGTACGAGGAGCTTACCCGTACCAGCCACCGCCATTACTCGCCGGGCTTCTACTTTGGCCGCGAGCAGGCCAGACAGGCCACCGACAGCGCTACTTACATCCGCGAGTGGGAGTTTGTGGGCACGGTAGACGGCTGGGAGAACGGCGTTGCCTCCTGCCAGCAGCGCGGCAAGTGGAGCCTGGGCGACACTCTGGAAGCCCTCTGCCCGGATGGCCGCAGCATTCCGCTGAATCCTGAGTGGATCGAGAACGAAGCCGGTAAGCGGGTGGAGAGCACCCCGCATGCCATGGAAAAATACACCATTCCCACGCCGGAGCTGCCGCCCATGAGCCTGCTGCGGCGCAAAACGGTATAAGGAGACCACAATGGAAGCAACACGCCTGTGTCCATACTGCCTGCAGCCGCTGCCCGGAGCAGCACAAAGCTGCCCGCACTGCGGCAAAAGCTTTGCCGGGCGCAACCCCGGCGGCACCCTGCCGGTGGGCACCGTGCTGGCCGGGCGCTACACCGTAGGGGAAATGCTGAGCATCGACGGCGAGGGCATCCTCTACCGCGGCGCAGAGAATCTGGGCCGTTTCCGGGTGACCATCAAGGAATATCTGCCCATTACCCTCACGGCGGAGCGCACGGCAGAAAGCACCCTGCGGCCCAAGACCGGCAGTGAGGTGCTGTTCAAGACCACCCGCATGGATTTTGCGGACCTGTACCGCTCCATCCAGCGCATCACTCCGGCCAATGGTCTGGAAGCCGTGCTGGATGTGGTGGAAGCCAATAACAGCGTTTACGCCATTCTGGAAAATCTGGGCGGTACCCCGCTGGATCAGTGGCTGGAAAACCACCCCGGCACCATCCGCCCGGACGATGCCTGCACCATGCTGCAGCCGGTGTTTGAAGGCGTAGCCGCCATGCACAAGATCGGTCTGGTGCACCGCGGTATCTGCCCGGAGAACATCCGCGTGATGGAAAACGACCGCTGCCGTCTGGCAGGCTATGCCACGGTGGGCCTGCGCACGGCGGGCAGCGGCCTGCGCGAACAGCTGTACGAAGGCTATTCCGCCCCGGAGCAGTATTCCACCGCAGAGTTCGAGGGCCGCTATACCGATGAATACAGCCTTGCGGCCGTGTTCTACCGCATGGTGTGCGGGCAGGCCCCGGTGCCTGCAGCGCAGCGCATGGTGGCAGACTCCAACCCACGCGCAAAATCGGTGAACGGCAGCCTGCCGCTGTACGTCTCGCAGGTGCTGCAGCTGGGCCTGCGCCTGCGGCCCATGGAGCGCATCCAGACCGTGCCGCAGCTGTATCAGGCCCTTTCTTCCAAGGAATACACCGCCGAGCTGACCCGCACCATGAAGCCGGAGACTCCGGTGCGCACAGCCCAGCCGGAGCCGGAACGCAAGGAGCATCTGCTCAGCTTAAAAGCGCTGCTGGCGGGCATCGTGATCCTGCTGTCCATCCTCATTCTGCTCACGCTGTGGAGCGTGCTGAGCCAGCACATCCACCAGCCTGCCGCGTCGGCTGCGGAGTCGGAACCGGCCAGCAGCGAGGTGATGGTGCCGCAGAACCTTGTGCCGAACTTTATTGGCATGGACTACACGCAGGTGCAGAACAACCGGGAATATACCAGCATGTATCTGTTCTACGTCACCGAGGAATACAGCGATACCGCCCCGGCGGGCCAGATCATCCAGCAGGAGCCGAGCGCGGACACTGTGCTCAAGGCAGGGGAGACCATACGGCTGGTGGTGAGCAAAGGCCCGCAGATGGCCGAGATGCCCAATATCATCGGCTTTACGCAGGATGGCGCGGTAAAGGAACTGGAAGCCCGGGGCCTTGTGGCCAGCTGCTTTATGGTGGTGAACGATGGCTCCTATGCATCCGGCTGCGTGGTGCGTACCAGCGAGGAGCCGGGCACCAAGGTGGAAGTGGGCACGGTGATCACCGTGTATATTGCGGCAGACCCCAGTGTGCAGATCACGGTAACACCGGAGGAACCCGCCGCTACCGAACCCACCACGACAGAGCCGGCCCCTCCGGAAACAACAGATCCTACCCCCACGGAACCGGAACACAATACAGACTAAAAAACAAAAGCAGAAGCGGGAGCCTTGCAAAGGCCCCCGCTTCTGCTTGTTTAGGATAGGAAAGAGAATGGCTTAGTTAAAGGTTGGTGTAGCCCATCAGGTAGCGGTCTACCTCGGCGGCGCAGTCGCGGCCTTCGCGCAGGCCCCACACCACAAGGCTCTGACCGCGGCGCATATCGCCGCAAACGAACACCTTTTCCACGTTGGTCTTGAAGCTGTGGTCTGCCACGTTGCCGCGGGCGGTCAGCTCCACACCAAATGCATCGGCCACGTAGCTTTCGCAGCCGGTAAAGCCTGCGGCGATGAACGCCAGCTGGCAGTTGTAGGTAAATTCTTCACCGGTGGGCACCATGCTGGTACGGCCGGTCTCGGGGTTCCGTTCCGGCTTCAGGTAGGAGATGATAGCACCGGTCAGATTGCCTGCATCATCCTTCAAAAATTCCTTCACGGTGGTCTGGTACACGCGCGGGTCCTTTCCAAACTTTGCAAGGCACTCGGTCTGGCCGTAGTCCACCTTCAGCACACGGGGCCACTCCGGCCACGGGTTGGAGGCTGCACGCTCCTTGGGCGGCTGCGGCATCATTTCCAGTGCCACCAGATCGGTGCAGCCCTGCCGCAGGGCCGTGCCCTGACAGTCGTTGCCGGTATCACCGCCGCCGATCACCAGAACATTCTTGCCCTTGGTATCGATGGCCTTGCCGTCCGCGAACTGGCTGTCCAGCAGACTTCTGGTCACGCTGGTCAGGTAGTCCACGGCAAAGTGCACGCCGTTTGCATCGCGGCCGGGCACATTCAGGTCGCGGGCCTTCTTGGCACCGCAGCACAGCACCACGGCATCGTAGCCGTTCAGCAGCTCTTCGGCGGCAACCGCCCCGCCCACATCCATGTTGGTGCGGAACTCCACGCCCTCGGCCTGCATGATCTTGATGCGGCGCTCGATGACGGATTTGTCCAGCTTCATGTTGGGAATGCCGTACATCAGCAGGCCGCCCACGCGGTCGGCACGCTCGAACACAGTCACGGCGTGGCCGCGCTTGTTCAGGTATTCAGCCACCGAAAGGCCGGAGGGGCCGCTGCCCACCACAGCTACGCTCTTGCCGGTGCGGGAGGGCGGCGGTGCGGCGTGCAGCCAGCCCTTGGCGTAAGCCGTTTCGATAATGGCGTGCTCGTTCTCGCGCACGGTCACGCTGCTGCCGGTCACATCGCCGCAGGTGCAGGCCGCTTCACACAGGGCAGGGCACACCCGGCTGGTGAACTCCGGAAAACGGTTGGTGGCCATCAGCCGATGCATGGCCAGCTCCCACTTGCCATGATAAACAAGGTCGTTCCACTCCGGGATGAGGTTATTCAGCGGGCAGCCGGAGGCCATGCCGCCGATCATCATGCCGGCCTGACAGAAGGGAACACCGCAGTCCATGCAGCGTGCTGCCTGCGTCTGCTGCTCCTCGCGGGAGAGCCAGACATGAAATTCGTTAAAGTTTTCAATGCGTTCCAGCGGCGGAACATCCGTGCTGGTTTTGCGCGTATAGTCGATAAATCCAGTTGTCTTACCCATGACGCTGCCCTCCTTACTTCTTCTTCTGCACCGTGTAGAATGCTTCGATCTGCGCCTGCTCGCCGTCCAGACCGCGCTCCTCAACGGATGCGATCACACGCAGCATACGGTCATAATCGTAGGGCAGAACTTTCTTGAACTTGGGCAGGAATTCGCTGAAGTTGTCAAGGATCTCTTTGCCGCGGGGAGAGCCGGTGGCCTCCACATGTTCGCGGATCAGCTCTTTCAGGGTGGCAACATCGTACTTGTGCTCCACAGGCTCCAGACTGACGGTCTCCTTGTTCACGCGCTGGTAGAAGTCCCAGTTCTCGTCCAGCACGTAGGCGATACCGCCGGTCATACCGGCTGCAAAGTTCTTGCCGGTCTGGCCCAGAACCACCACCGTGCCGCCGGTCATGTACTCGCAGCCGTGGTCGCCAACGCCCTCCACAACGGCGGTGGCACCGCTGTTGCGCACGGCGAAGCGCTCACCGGCCACGCCGGAAATGAACGCCTTGCCGCTGGTAGCACCGTACAGGGCCACGTTGCCGGTGATAATGTTCTCCTCGGGCTTGAACGTGATGCCCTTGGGCGGGCGCACGACGATCTTGCCGCCGGAAAGGCCTTTGCCCATGTAGTCGTTGCAGTCGCCCACAAGGTCCAGCGTCAGGCCGCCCGGGATGAAGGCACCAAAGCTCTGGCCGCCTGCACCCACACAGTGGGCGGTGTAAACATCATCCGGCAGGCTGTTGCCGTATTTGCGGGTGATCTCGCTGCCAAAGATGGCACCAAAGGCGCGGTCGGTGTTGGAGACATCCAGCGTCACGCTCTGGGCATTCTTGCTGCTGAGCTTGAACTTCTTCATCAGCACCTTCATATCGAGGGTATTTTCCAGATGGAAGTCGTAGGTGTCCTCCTTCACGAAGTGAACATTGCTGTTCTCGATGGCAGGGTTGTGCAGGATGCAGTCGAGATCCATCTTGGAAGCGCGGCTGCCGGGTGCGGCAGGCTTGACCTTGAGCAGGTCGGTGCGGCCCACCAGTTCATCGATGGTGCGCACGCCCAGCTTTGCCATGTACTCGCGCAGCTCCTCGGCCACAAAGGTGAGGTAGTTGATGATGTATTCCGGCTTGCCCTTGAAGTTCTTGCGCAGCTCCGGGTTCTGGGTGCAGATGCCCATGGGGCAGGTATCCAGATTGCACACACGCATCATCACGCAGCCCTCGGCCATCAGCAGGGTAGTTCCGAAGCCGAACTCCTCTGCGCCCAGCATACAGCTGATGGCAACATCGCGGCCGGAGAGCAGCTTGGAGTCGCTCTCGATGCGCACGCGGGTGCGCAGGCCGTTCAGGATCAGGGTCTGATGGGTCTCGGCGATGCCCAGCTCCCACGGCAGGCCAGCGTGCTTGATGGAAGTACGCGGTGCTGCACCGGTGCCGCCGTCGTAGCCGGACACCAGAATGACCTGTGCGCCGCCCTTGGCAACACCGGCCGCAATGGTGCCAACGCCGGCCTCACTGACCAGCTTGACATTGATGTTGGCGCTGCGGTTGGCGTTCTTCAGGTCGTAGATCAGCTCTGCAAGGTCCTCGATGGAGTAGATATCGTGGTGCGGCGGGGGAGAGATCAGGCCCACACCGGTGGTGCTGTGGCGGGTCTTTGCGATCCACGGATATACCTTGGCACCGGGCAGGTTGCCGCCCTCACCGGGCTTTGCGCCCTGTGCCAGCTTGATCTGGATCTCTTCCGCAGAAACGAGGTATTTGCTCGTTACACCAAAGCGTGCGGAAGCCACCTGCTTGATCTTGGAATTGCTCTCGCTGTGGTAGCGCTCTTCGGGTTCGCCGCCCTCGCCGGTGTTGCTGCGGCCGCCCAGACGGTTCAGGGCGATGGCAATGGTCTCATGGGCTTCGCTGCTCAGGGCACCGTAGCTCATGGCTGCGCCCTTGAACCGCTTGACGATGGAGCTTACCGGCTCCACCTCTTCCAGCGGGATGCCGCCGTCAGGAGCATAGTTGAAGTCCAGCAGGCTGCGCAGATGCACGCCGTCAGCACCCATATTGTCCACGGTGCTGGTGAACTGCTTGAAAGCCGAGTAGTCGTTCGTCCAGCAGGCTTTCTGGAACAGGTGGATGGTCTGGGGGTTGAACAGGTGTTCTTCCTTGCCGCTGCGGAACTTGTGTGCGCCGCTGTCGGCCAGCTCCATGTTGATGTCCAGACCCAGCGGGTCGAAGGCTGCGTTGTGCTGGGCTTCCACATCGGCCTGAATGTCCGAAAGGGTAATGCCGCCCACACGGCTCACCGTGCCGGTGAAGTATTTGTCGATGACATCCTTGGAGATGCCCACAGCCTCAAAGATCTGGCTGCTCTGGTAGCTCTGGATGGTGGAAATGCCCATCTTGGAGGCGATCTTCACAATGCCGCTGAGGATGGCGTTGTCGTAGTCCTCCACGGCTGCATAGTAATCTTTGTCCAGCAGGCCTTCGTCGATGAGCTGGCCGATGGTCTCATGTGCCAGATAGGGGTTGATGGCGCAGGCACCGTAGCCCAGCAGGGTGGCAAAGTGGTGCACCTCGCGCGGCTCTGCACTTTCCAGGATCAGGGCCAGTGCGGTGCTCTTCTTGGTGCGGATCAGGTACTGCGAAACCGCGGAAACAGCCAGCAGGCTGGGAATGGTCACGTGGTATTCATCCACATCGCGGTCAGAAAGGATGATGATGTTTGCACCATCCTTGTAGGCGCGGTCGACCTCCAGAAATACACGGTCGATGGCCTTTTCCAGACTGGTATTCTTATAGTAGTTGATGGACACCGTGGCTACCTTGAAGCCGGGCACGTTCATATATTTGATCTTGAGCAGGTCGGTGCTGGTCAGGATGGGGTTGTGCACCTTGAGCACCTTGCAGTTCTCGGGCTTGTCCTCCAGAAGGTTGCCGTGTGCGCCAATATACACGCTGGTGGAAGTGACCACCTTTTCGCGGATGGCATCGATGGGCGGGTTGGTGACCTGCGCAAAACGCTGCTTGAAGTAATTGAACAGCGGCGGATGCTGGTTGCTCAGCACAGCAAGCGGGGTGTCGGTGCCCATAGCGCCGGAAGGCTCTGCGCCTGCCCGTGCCATGGAGAGGATCATGGTGTTCACATCCTCATACTTGTAGCCGAACACCTTTTGCAGGCGGGTGAGCTGATCGCCGGTGTAGCTTTCCACCTTCACGTTGGGAATTTTCAGTCTGGCCAGCTCCACAAGGTTGCGGTCGATCCACTCGCCGTAAGGCTCACGGCTGGCGTAGAACTCCTTGAGCTTTTCGTCGTCCACCACTTCGCCCTTCACGGTGTCCACCAGCAGCATTTTGCCGGGGCGCAGACGATCCTTGACCAGAATATTATCCGGCTCGCATTCCAGCACACCTACCTCGGAGGACAGGATCATGCGGCCGTCCTTGGTGATGTAATAGCGGCTGGGGCGCAGACCGTTGCGGTCCAGCACAGCGCCCATCACGTCGCCGTCCGAGAAGAGGATGGCAGCGGGGCCATCCCAAGGCTCCAGCATGGTGGCATAATACTGGTAGAAATCGCGCTTTTTCTGGCTGATGTTTTTGTTGTTCTCCCACGGCTCGGGAATGGTGATCATCACGGCCAGAGGCAGATCCATGCCGTTCATCACCATGAATTCCAGCGCGTTATCCAGCATGGCGGAGTCGGAGCCGGAAGTGTTGATGATGGGCAGGATCTTGTTCATGTCGTCCTGCATGATGGAGCTGGAGATGCTCTCTTCACGGGCCAGCATGGCATCCGTGTTGCCCTTGATGGTGTTGATCTCGCCGTTATGCAGGATGAAGCGGTTGGGGTGTGCGCGCATCCAGCTGGGGTTGGTGTTGGTGGAGAAGCGGCTGTGCACCATGCCGATAGCGGATTCATAATCCTCGTCCTGCAGGTCGGTATAGAACAGGCGCAGGTCGTGCACAAGGAACATGCCCTTGTACACGATGGTGCGGCTGGACAGGCTGGGCACATAAGTGCCGTTGCTGGCCTGCTCGAACACGCGGCGCACAATGTACAGCTTGCGGTCAAAATCGATGCCCTTGCTCACCTTGGCGGGCTTTTTGATGAAGCACTGCCAGATAGCAGGCATACAGTCGCGGGCTTTCTGGCCCACGGCATCCGGGTTCACGGGAACCTTGCGCCATGCCAGAAATTCGAGACCTTCCTTGCGGGTGACCACCTCGAACAGCTTCATGGCTTGCGCACGCAGGTGTTCGCTCTGGGGGAAGAAGAACATGCCCACACCGTACTCGCGCTCGTTGCCAAGGTTGATGTTCAGCTCTTCAGCAACCTTGGAGAAGAACTTGTGGCTGATCTGCAGCAAAATGCCCACACCGTCGCCGGTCTTGCCCTCGGCATCCTTGCCGGCACGGTGCTCCAGCCGTTCCACAATGGCCAGTGCATCGTCCACGGTCTGGTGGCTTTTGCGGCCCTTGATATCCACCACAGCGCCAATGCCGCAGGCATCGTGCTCAAACTGTGGATCGTACAGACCAAGGGTGTTTTTCTGCTCTGTAAAGTTTTCCATAGACTTTCCCATCCTTATCTAAAATCCTCACCGGTGCGGCACCCTCCGCATTTTGACAAAAAAGAAAAAGCGCCCCGCAAGGGCATACTTTACCCTTGCGGAACGCCTTTGTTCCGGTAACTATTATTATACTGAACGCTGAAAAATCTTCAAGTGTCAGCTGCACCAAATATGACAACTGCTTTACACCACTTCTTGTGCGAAACGCCGCGTATGGCGGTCAGTTGTAGCTATAGTGAGAACAGTGCAGGCTCAATGTCTGCCCAGAATGGCCTGTAGGTCATTTTCCGGCGTTGTTACGGCTTTTAAATCGTACTTTTGCTGCAGGGCAGCCACAACGCCCGGCGAGAGGAACGGGGGCAGGGTAGGCCCCAGCCGGATGTTCCGGATGCCCAGCGCCAGCAGCGCGATGAGGATGCACACGGCCTTCTGCTCAAACCAGCACAGCACCAGCGAGAGGGGCAGGTCGTTGACGCCGCAGCCAAAGGCATCGGCCAGCGCCAATGCGATGCGGATGGCGCTGTAGGCGTCGTTGCACTGGCCCACGTCCAGGATGCGGGGCAGACTGGTGCCCGGCACGGTGCCAAGGGGCAGGTCGTTCAGGCGGAACTTGCCGCAGGCCAGGGTCAGCAGGATGGTGTCGGGCGGGGTAAGGCGGGCAAACTCGGTGTAGTAGCGGCGGCTGGGCCGGGTGCCGTCGCAGCCGCCCACCAGAAAGAAGTGCCGCAGCTTACCGTCCCGCACCGCCTGCACGATCTCGTCCGCGTGCTGCAGCACGGCGGTGCGGGCAAAACCGGTGGTCACCGTGGAGCCGCCGTTCAGGCCGGGCAGCAGGGTGTCCTGCGCGTAGCCGCCCAGCTCCAGCGCCTTTTCGATCACCGGGGAAAAGTCGCGCCCTTCGTCGATGTGGGGCACGCCGGGGTAAGCCACCACCGAGGTGGTGAACACCCGGTCGGCGTAGCTGGCGCGCAGGGGCATGATGCAGTTGGTAGTGAACAGGATGGGCGCGGGGATGTCCTCGAACTCCCGCTGCTGGTTCTGCCATGCGGTGCCAAAGTTGCCCTTGAGGTGGGGGTAGCGGCGCTTCAGCTCCGGGTAGCCGTGGGCGGGCAGCATCTCCGAGTGGGTGTAGACGTTGACGCCCCGGCCTGCGGTCTGTTCCAGCAGCTGCTGTGCGTCGTAGAGGTCGTGGCCGGAAATCACGATGAACGGCCCCTTTTCAATGGTCAGGGGCACCTGCACCGGTTCCGGATCGCCAAACGCGCCGGTGTTGGCCGCGTCCAGCAGCTCCATGCAGCGGTAGCTGGCTTCTCCTGTGGCCTGCACCAGCTGCCACAGGGCGTCGGTGGTCTGGCCGGGGTCGCCCACGGCCTGCAGGGCGGTACAGAAGAACCGGTCCAGCTCCGGGTCGATGCGGCCCAGCACCCGGGCGTGGTAGTTGTAGGCAGCCATGCCCCGCAGGCTGAACAGCACAAAGCATTTCAGGCTGCGCCGGTCGGCGTCCGGTTCCCGCCAGAGGGCCTGCATGTCGTAGTCCGGGCCGGTGCCGGGGCTGGCGTCGTGCACCCGGCGGGTCAGTGCGTCCACGGCGGCGGTGTCAAAGTTCACGTTGGTAATGGTGGTGAACAGCCCCTGCATCAGCAGCCGGGCCTGTTCCGGGGTCGGGCCGCGCCCCGCCGCGATGAGCTGCCCGGCAAACGCGATGAGCGCCCCGGTGAGCCGGTCCTGTGCGGCGGCTGTCTCGGCCGACTTGCCGCACACCCCCGCTGCGCCGGTGCAGGCGGTGCAGCCCGCCGCCTGCTCACACTGAAAACAAAACATCTGCTCGTCCATACAAAACTCCCTTTCTGCCATAAGATACTGCCAGTGTGGGCAGAGCGGGGCGGGGTTATACCAAAAAAAGAGCCGCACCCCTGCGGGCGCGGCTCTTAGACGATGCGGTATGACTTAGTAGGTGATGCCCTGTGCCATCATGGCGGTAGCAACCTTCAGGAAGCCGGCGCAGTTTGCACCGACCATCAGGTTGCCCTCGGAACCGGCAGCCACAGATGCATCGTAGGAAGCATGGAAGATGCCCTCCATGATGCCCTTCAGCTTGGCATCCACTTCCTCAAAGCTCCAGCTCAGACGCTCGGAGTTCTGGCTCATCTCCAGACCGGAGGTGGCTACGCCGCCTGCGTTGGAAGCCTTTGCAGGTCCGTACAGGATGCCGTTGGACAGGTAGACCTCAATGGCCTCCGGGGTGCTGGGCATGTTGGCGCCCTCGCACACGACGGTGCAGCCGCCCTTCACCAGAGCCTCAGCGGACTCCTTGTTGATCTCGTTCTGGGTTGCGCAGGGCAGGGCAATGTCGCAGGGGACAGTCCAGACCTTGCTGCAATCTGCAACATAGGTTACACCCTCGTGGGTCTCGGCGTACTCCTTGATACGGCCGCGGCGCACTTCCTTCAGATCCTTGACGTAGGCCAGATCGATGCCGTTGGGATCGTAGACATAGCCGTTGGAGTCGGACATGGTCACGACCTTGGCACCCAGCTGGGTAGCCTTCTCGCAGGCGTAGATCGCAACATTGCCGGAACCGGAGATGACCACGGTCTTGCCCTCAAAGCTGTCGTTGCGCATGCACTTCAGAGCTTCAGCGGTGAAGTAGCACAGGCCGTAGCCGGTAGCCTCGGTACGGGCCAGAGAACCGCCGAAGGTCAGGCCCTTGCCGGTGAGCATGCCGCCCTGGAAGCTGTTGGTCAGGCGCTTGTACTGGCCGAACATATAGCCGACCTCACGGCCGCCGACACCGATATCACCGGCGGGGCAGTCCACAAACTGGCCGATGTGGCGGTACAGCTCGGTCATGAAGCTCTGGCAGAAGCGCATCACTTCCATGTCGCTCTTGCCGTGGGGATCAAAGTCGGAGCCGCCCTTGCCGCCGCCCATGGGCAGGGTGGTCAGGCTGTTCTTGAAGATCTGCTCAAAGCCGAGGAACTTCAGGATGCCCTGATTGACAGAGGGATGGAAGCGCAGGCCGCCCTTGTAGGGGCCGATGGCGCTGTTGAACTGTACGCGGTAGCCGCGGTTCACCTGAACCTTGCCCTGATCGTCTACCCAAGGCACACGGAAGGTGATGATGCGCTCCGGCTCGACCATGCGCTCGATCAGGCCGGCCTTCTCGTACTCGGGGTGCTTCTCAACAACGGGCTGGATGCTCTCCAGAACCTCGCGCACAGCCTGCAGGAACTCAGGCTCGTTGGCATTGCGCTTTTCCAGACCTTCGTAAACGCGCTTCAGGTATTCATTCGTCAGCATAGTAGAATACTCCTTTTCCCAATTACTCTATAAAATTTGAAAAAGACGAAACCGCCCGGCACACCGCACAGCGGACACGCTGCTAAAACGCTATGGGACGATCCCGGATTTCCATTCTTACACACCGGCCTGCTTATGGCTACAGACCGCTTTATTATTATAAAGCATTTCTGTGGGTTTGACAATAGAGAGAAAGTAGAAAATGCTTCAAAAAAACAGATGAAAAGTTGAGACCGCTTCACAAAACGAAAAATAAAAGAAAAAAACTGCACAGAACCTTGTTTTTTAAAGCGCTGACAGAACAAAAGAAATACGGAAAAGAACGTCTTTTCTCCATTTTGCTGCATTCCGCAGGCGCAGAAAGCCATATTTTCTGCAACCAAAAAGCCCTGCACCACGCAAACGGCACAGGGCAGAAAAACGTTTTTTACTTCTTCAGCAGCTTTTCGCAGGCATCTGCGGCACCTTCCAGATATTCGCCGCCGTAGGTCTCGATCATACCGGCATCGGAAAGCGCAGCCAGCTGGGGATCGATGGGGCACTTTGCCAGCACGGGAAGGCCGTGCTTTGCAGCCACCTCATCCACATGGCTCTCGCCGAACACATTGATGTGCTTGCCGCAGTCGGGGCAGACGATGTAGCTCATGTTCTCCACGATGCCCAGCATGGGCACCTTCATCATTTCAGCCATGTTCACGGCCTTGGCCACGATCATGCTCACCAGCTCCTGCGGGCTTGCCACCACAACAATGCCGTCCACCGGCAGGCTCTGGAACACGGTCAGGGGCACATCACCGGTTCCCGGAGGCATGTCCACGAACAGAAAGTCCACGTCTTTCCAGACCACATCGGTCCAGAACTGCTTGACAGCACCGGCAATGACCGGGCCGCGCCACACAACGGGGTCTTCCTCATTTTCCACCAGCAGGTTGATGCTCATAACATCAATGCCCATGCGGCTCTGGATGGGCCAGCAGCCCTTGTCGTCGGCCATGGCGCGGCCATGGATGCCGAACAGCTTCGGGATGGAAGGGCCGGTGATGTCGGCATCCAGAATGCCGCAGTGGTAGCCGCGGCGTGCCATGGCGCAGGCCAGCAGAGCGCTGGTCATGCTCTTGCCAACGCCGCCCTTGCCGGACACAACGCCGATGACCTTTTTGACGCTGCTGTTGGGGTTGGGTGCGTCATGCTTGGGCGCTGCATCGCGGGAAGAACATGCTGCTCCACAGCTGGAGCAGTCATGGGTACATTCTTCGCTCATTCTCTTTTTGCGCACGGCTGGCTCAGAGGCATTGGCCGTGTGCTTCCTCCTTAAACAGAATACGGCCATATAAAAGCCGCCCCTTTACTATACCATAAAAGCGCTCAGGAAACAACCCGCCGCGCCGCTCTGCTTTTGCATATCCTGTTCCGCCGCTTCATATGCTGGAACCGGAACATTCCGGCAGGAGGTGCGCCATGCGGCAGAGCTATTTGAAAAATGCGGCGCTGCTCACCGGTTCAGACGTGGTGCTGCGGCTGGCCGGCATGGGCCTGCGCATCTGGCTGGCAAACGAGCTGGGCGGCGAGGGGATGGGCCTTTACCAGCTGGTGCTGGCGGTGTATTCACTGTTCGTCACGCTGGCAACGGCGGGCGTTTCGGTGGCGGCTACCCGGCTCATGGCCGAGGAACTCAGCGGCCCGGCTTCCGCCCATGGTGCAGCCCGTGGCATGCTGCGCCGTCTGCTGGCGGCAGGACTTGTGCTGGGGCTGTTTGCCGCCGCGCTGCAGCTGGCGACAGCGGATCTTGCGGCCCGGTTGTGGCTTGGCGATGTCCGCGCCGTCGGTGCTTTGCGCGTTTCAGCGCTGGGAATGCCATGGATGGCGGTCTCGGCGGTGCTGCGCGGTTTTTTCATCGCCCGGCGGCATGTGGCCCCCAATGTGTTCAGCCAGCTTACGGAGCAGACGGTGCGCATCGCGCTGGTGGCACTGGCGCTTACCCGTACCGAGGGCCTTGCGGTGGGCGTGCGCTGTATGCTGGTGTTGGGAGCTACCGCCGTCAGCGAAGCGGTGTCGGCGCTGTGCATGCTGGCCTTTTACCGGCGGGATGCCCGCAGTGCCTTTGCGGGGCAAAAAGCCGTCCGCCCGGCAGACCCGGCCCGCCGTCTGTGGGAGATCCTGTGGCCGGTGGAGGGCGGGCGGGTGCTGGCAAGCGCCCTGCACACGGCGGAGAATATGCTGGTGCCCGCCTGCCTTGCGGTCTATCTGATCAACGCGGGCGGGCGCACCGCCGCGCTGGAGCAGTACGGAGAACTGAAAGGCATGGCTCTGCCGCTGCTTACGTTCCCATTTGGCCTGCTGGGCAGTCTTTCGGTGCTGCTGATGCCGGAGATCACGCAGGCTCATATTCTGGGCCAAACCGAACGGCTCAACGCACTTTTGAACCGGATGTTGCGGCTCACCGGCTATTTTTCCGCGCTGGCAGGGGTGCTGTTCTGGGTGTGGGGACGGCCGCTGGCACAGCTTTTGTACCAAAGTGCGGATGCCGGGTTTTATCTGGAAACGCTGGCTCCTGCCATGCCGCTGATGTATCTGGAAAGCATGGTGGACGGTGCCATGAAAGGGGTAGGAGAGCAGAAGGCGGCCTTCCGCTACAGCGTGTGGGATTCCATCCTGCGCATTGGCGGGGTGGTGGCGCTGCTGCCGCGCTTTGGCATGAAGGGCTTTTTGGCAGTGATCCTGCTTTCCAGCCTGTACACCTGCGCGGCCAACACCGGGCATCTGCTGTTTTCCAGCGGCACGCAGCATGCATTCCGCCGCTGGCTGGGTGCACCGGCACTGGCAGCTGTGCTGGCCGCGGCGGCTGGCATGGCGTTGCGGAAGCTGCTTGCGGATGGGTTTGCGGCTCGGCTGCCTTTGCAGCTGGCCGCGTTGGGCGTAGGCGGCTGCGCTACCACAGGAGTGTTCCTGCTGGCGGCATGGCCGCTGGGCCTTGGAGAGGAAGCAGCCGCGCTCTGGGCTGCGCACCGGCCCGGCAGACCGAAAAAATAGAGGGAGTTTGGCAGCGGATTCAAATTTTCTGGACATTCTGCAGTGTTCTGAGTATAATATAAAGATAGGGCTGTCCGGTGCGCCGGGCAGGACGGAACGCCGGAAGCTCCTTCCGACAAAAACAGCGGCGTTTTACGCCGTGTGCAAAAAGAGGACTTTTTTGTGAAAGATAAAAAGAACACGCCGCAGGTGCTTGCGCGCCGGGCGCTGCTTGTGCTGCTGGATGCAGCCATTGTTGCATTCAGCTTTTATTTTGCGCTTCTGCTGCGGGCAGACGGAGCAGTGGAAGCTGCCTGGTGGCCGCATAACCGTGAGCTTCTGTACGAAAATCTGCCATGGATCGTGGCGGTGTACATTGCCAGCTTTCTGTTCAGCGGGCTGTACTCCGTACTGTGGAAGTATGCCGGTGAACGCGACCTGATGCGTCTGGCGGGAACGGTGGCTGTGCCTACCGTTGTTGTCTACTGTGTCAACCGTCTGTGCATCCACGGTGTGCTGTTCAACTCCGCCAACTGCATGGCAGCGGTGCTCATCTTCCTGCTGGTGGGCGGCAGCCGTCTGGCATGGCGGCTGTTTTTGAACCATCCGCTGGGCGAAAAGCTGCGCGGCTCTGCCAGCAAGGACCCCAACCGCCCGGTGATGATCGTAGGTGCAGGCGAAGCCGGTGCATGGGCCATCAATGTGTGCAAATCCAATAAGGAATATGGTCACGCGGTGGTGGCGGTGGACGATGATCCCACAAAACTCAACCAGACCATCCACGGGGTGCCGGTGAAGGGCACGCTGGAGGATATCCCGGACCTGTGCAAGCGCTACGGCATCCACAGCATCATCATCGCCATTCCTACCCTGAAGGGCAGCAAGCTGAACCATGTCATCGATCTGTGCGTCAGCACCCATTGTGCGGTGCAGGTGCTCAGTGACCCGCAGCTGGTGGGCAGCGGTACACCGCAGCAGGGAGCCTTCCGCGAGTTGAACCCGGCGGACTTCCTTTCCCGCGATGAGGTGACGCTGGATACGGATCAGATCTCCGGCTACCTCACCGGCAAGACCGTTCTGGTCACGGGCGGCGGCGGCTCCATCGGCAGCGAACTGTGCCGTCAGGTGATGCGCTTCAAGCCCGGCAAGCTGCTTATTTTTGATATCTACGAGAACTGCGCCTATGAGCTTTTGATGGAGCTGCAGCAGAAGTACGGCCGGGATATCCCGGTAACGGTGCTCATTGGCTCCATCCGCGATAAAAAGCGTCTGGATGAGGTTTTTGAAACATATCATCCCACTGTGGTGTTCCATGCGGCAGCACACAAGCATGTGCCGCTGATGGAAGTCAGCCCTGCAGAAGCGGTCAAGAACAATGTTCTGGGCACCAAAAATCTGCTGGTGAGCGCCAGCGAACACGATGTGGAGCGGTTCGTGCAGCTTTCCACCGATAAGGCTGTGAATCCCACCAGTGTGATGGGCTGTACCAAGCGCATCTGCGAAATGCTCATCCAGACCTTTGCGGGCAACACGGATATGAAGTGTGTGGCTGTGCGTTTTGGCAATGTGCTGGGCAGCCACGGCAGCGTCATTCCGCTGTTTGAGGCTCAGATCAAAAAAGGCGGGCCTGTCACCCTGACAGATCCCAACATTGAGCGCTACTTTATGACCATTCCGGAAGCGGCCCAGCTGGTGCTGCAGGCTGGTGCGCTGGCCGAAAGCGGCAATATCTATGTGCTGGACATGGGCGAGCCGGTCAAGATCATGGATCTTGCAAAGCAGCTCATCCGCTTTTACGGCTATGAGCCGGGTGTGAATATGGAGATCAAGATCGTGGGTCTGCGTCCGGGCGAGAAGCTCTATGAAGAGCTGATGATGGACGAGGAGCAGGACAAGATGCGCCGCACCCAGCACAATAAAATTTTTGTGGCTTCGCCGCGCAGCATCGATCTGGCCGAGTTCTATGGGCAGCTGCAGGAGCTTGCCGCTGCGGCAGAGCACAACGACGAGGGCGTGGTGCAGCAGCTGGCAAAGATGATCCCCACCTTTACCCCCACCCGCCAGAATCTGAAGCTGTAAACTCCCCCAGTCTGCTGCGCAGACAGCCCCCTCAAAGAGGGAGCCTGTCCGTGCGGCAAAGCCTCCCTCATTGAGAGAGGCGGCATCGTATCAGCGATGACGGAAGGAGTTTCTACTGATGTCACTGCGGCGATCGGCCGCGTGCATATAAAATGAGAGGGATGTTACTATGGAAAAGAAACCGTTTCTGACCGAGGCGATGGCACAGGAGATCATTCAGGATGTGCCCACGCCGTTCCATGTCTACGATGAGAAGGGCATCCGTGAAAATGCCCGCCGCATCAACAAGGCATTCAGCTGGAACAAAGGCTTCAAGGAGTATTTTGCCGTCAAGGCTCTGCCAAACCCTGTCATCCTGCAGATCCTCAAGGAGGAGGGCTGCGGCGTGGACTGCTCGTCCCTGACGGAGCTGATGCTCAGCGAGGTGTGCGGTTTCTCTGGCAGTGAAATCATGTTCTCCTCCAACCAGACTCCCGTGGAGGATATGAAGAAGGCCTACGAGCTGGGTGCCTATATCAATCTGGACGATGCCACCATGGTGGAATTTCTGGAGCGTGTCGCCGGTGTGCCGGAGAACATCTTCTGCCGCTATAACCCGGGCGGCACCTTCCGTCTGGGCGAGAGCGAAGAGGGCTTCCAGGTCATGGACAAGCCCGGCGATGCCAAGTACGGCATGACCGAGGAGCAGATGATCGACAGCTACAAAAAGCTGGCTGCCAAGGGTGCAAAGAACTTCGGCATCCATGCTTTCCTTGCTTCCAATACCATTTCCGACGAGTATTACCCGGAGCTGGCAGGTATTCTGTTCCAGCTGGCTGTCCGGGTGCAGAAGGCCACCGGTGTGCACATCGGCTACATCAATCTGTCCGGCGGCGTGGGTATTCCGTACCGCCCGGAGCAGACCGAGAACGATATCATGGCTATCGGCGAGGGTGTGCGCAAGAAGTTTGAGGAAATTCTGGTGCCCGCAGGCATGGGCGATGTGGCCATCTTTACTGAGATGGGCCGCTTTACCACCGGCCCCTACGGCGCACTGGTGGCAACTGCCATCCACGAAAAGCACATCTATAAGGAATACATCGGTCTGGATGCCTGCGCAGCCAACCTGATGCGCCCGGCCATGTACGGCGCTTACCACCACATCACCGTGCTGGGCAAGGAAAATGAGCCCTGCGACCACATGTATGATGTGGTGGGCGGTCTGTGCGAGAACAACGACAAGTTTGCCATTGACCGGATGCTGCCCAAGATCGACATTGGCGACATCGTTTATATCCACGACACCGGTGCACACGGCTCTGCCATGGGCTACAACTACAACGGCAAGCTGCGCAGCGCCGAAGTGCTGCTGTGCGAGGATGGCACCCACCGTCTGATCCGCCGTGCCGAGACTCCGCGCGATTACTTTGCAACGCTGGATTTCCTGCCCCTGATGAAGCCGCTGTTTGAAGATTAAGAGGTATCATAAATGTTTTTTGGCTTTCAGCTCACCCTTGGCCTGATGATGGTATTCTACGGCTATTCGGTCATGAAAAATCCCCGTGTCTGGGGAGATCAGGGCCGCCGTGCCGTCAAAGCGGAACACTTTGAGGAATACTGCCGCCAGAACGGCCTGTTCTTTTTGAAGGCAGGCTGCGTGGTGGCGGTGATCGGTGCACTGGATGCACTCATCACGCTGGATGCCCTGCTGTACGCTCTGCTGTACCTCTTCGGTCTGGCTTTCGCCTTCTATCCGCTGGTCAAATGGTGCCGTGAGAACGAGGGCTTCAGCTGGCCATGGCCCCATGTCCAGAGCGAGAAAAAGCGCATCAAAGAGCTGCGCCGTGAACAGGAATCGCAGAAAAAAGCGGAGCAGGACTCCGACAAAAAGTAAAGAACAAAGAGAAAAACGGCTGCTGTACGGTAAAGTACAGCAGCCATTTTTTACAATTCATCAATGCTTTTTTGAAGCGTTTGATAAAACTGCCCCAGGTGATACCCATCGATGAACCGGTGGCTCACCTCAAGGCTCATGCCCAGCGTTTCGCGGCCGTTTTCCGGTACAAACTTGCCCCATGTGATGCGGGGGATGGCGTCGTCTTTGTCAAAATCCCGCTCGTTGGTGCAGCTGGTCAGATCAAACCACGGCGTGGTGGAAATGTAGATCAGCGCGTCCGTCTCGCAGTCCTGATCCAGAAAGCTCTGCTGTGCAGCGCTCTTAGCTTTTGCGGCGCAGCAGAACTCGTCCAGCGTGCCGGTCTTGGGCAGTGTGACGATGTGGAACTGCTCACTGCCGGGCTTCAGGTCGGTCAGGCTGGGGATGCGCTTATCCAGAAGCCAGACCTCGCCGTCCCGGATGGTATAGCGGAAATTCACCACGCTGTTCACGGCATCGGTCACGAGATAGCCGAGAGCATAATAAAAGGAAATGCCGCGGGCTTTGGTGTAGGCGTGGAGATTCGTCACGTCCACCCGGAAGGTGACGCTGTAAAACGGGTCGGATACGGTGGAAAAGAACCGGAACAGCTCCGCCCGCGGCCAGACGGCAAGATCAATTTTCTGCATGGGAGGCTCCTTTGTCCGGTTCCGCCTTGTTTTTATCCAGCGCATCGAACTGCTTTAGGATCTGCGGGTCCTTCAGCTTGACGACCTTGCCGGAGAGATAATGCAGGGTGTTTTCCTCGGGAATATCAAGGAAAGTGACCCGCACAGCGCACAGGGCCTGCGTTTTGGTGCCGGTGCGCTCGTTCATCTTGCGGTTGCCGTACTTGATGTCGCCCAGAACCGGACGGCCCAGATAGGCCAGATGTGCACGGATCTGGTGGGTGCGGCCGGTGACAAGGCCGATCTTGCACAGGGCGAACGGCCCGGCGGTGCGCAGTACGTCCACGTCCGTAATGATCTGTTTGCGGCGCTCGTCCTGCGACTGGTGTGCATGGATGCTTACCTTGTTGTTCTTCTCGTCGTGCTCCCACCATGCGGTGAACCGCCCGGACTGCGGGATACCCACCGTGATGGTGTAGTACTCCTTTTTGAGTAGGTCAGTGCGGATGATCTCGTTCATGTCCCGCAGGGCGGTGTAGCTCTTGGCGGCGATCACAAGGCCCTCGGTGCCGCGGTCCAGCCGGTTGCAAATGCCGGGCTTGAACCGGTTCTCGCCGTGGGGGTCGTATTCGCCTTTTTCGGCCAGATACTGGGTAAAAGCGTCCACAAGGTTTGTATCGCCGGTGCGGTCGCTATGGCACAAAAGGTGGGTGGGTTTGTACAGCACAGCAATGTTTTCGTCCTCATAAATGACATTGACCTTGGGCTGATTCTGCTTTTTTTTCGGCGCGGCCTTCTGCACGGTTTTTGCGCCTTCCGGCGGGAAAAACTCGTCGTTGATGTACAGCTCGATCAGGTCGCCTGCCTGAATGCGGTACTCCGGCACGGCCTTTTTTCCGTTTACCTTCACGCGCTTATTGCGGAAGCTCTTGTACAAAAGGCTGGTGGGAAAATCGCGGGTCACGCTCTGCACAAAGCGGGAAAGACGAACGCCGTCGTCGTTGGCGGTTGCGGTATATTGTTTCATAAATGTTCCTCAATTTTCAAGAGATACCTTTATAGTAATACAGCCTTGGCTGCAAGTCAACGCGGAAACGCCCCGGATCAAAACTATTTTACCGCAAAGCCTTGAGTTCCGGGCGCAAAATGGGTACTATTATAAGGAATGAATCAGAAGGAGAGTACCGCAATGGCAGAACACAAACGGCATCAGGGACACCGCCAGCGGATGCGCGAACGGGTGCAGAACTACGGTCTGGACAGTCTGGCCGAGCACGAAGCGCTGGAATATGTGCTGTACCTCACCAACGCCCAGAAGGACACCAATGGCATCGCTCACGACCTGATCGACCGCTTTGGCGATTTTGCCGCTGTGCTGGAAGCCAGCGAGGAAGAGCTGTGCACTGTGGAGGGTGTAGGCCCGGCCACAGCCCGGATGCTGCATCTGCTGCCGGAGATCAGCCGCTACTATGGCCGCAGCCGTACCAGCACCACCCGCTGCATCAGAACTACGGAGCAGATGGGCAGCTATCTGATGGCGAAGTTTGCGTGGTCGGATTACGAGCGTGCAATGCTGGTCAGTCTGGACAGCCGTAAGCGGGTGCGCGCGGCGGTCTGGCTGCGGGAAGGCACCACCGACCGGGTAAGTCTGGACATCAAGGATGTGGTGTCTGCGGCCATCAAGGGCGGCACCGACACGGTGGTGCTCAGCCACAACCACCCCAACGGTGCGGCCTTGCCCTCCATGGAGGATCTGGAGGCCACTGGCAATATTGCCCGGGCATTGGGCCTTGTGAACATCCATCTGCTGGATCACTTCATCCTGACCGATACGGAGTATTTCTCCATGCGGGACGCAAACCGCCTGCCGATCTATGACTTTAAAACAGGTACGCTTTTCTGGCCTTGATTCGTGAAACAACAAAAAAGTGTTTACATTATAAAACTGGTGTGCTATAATCAAACCGTAAAATACAACTGATTGTGGTTCTTTGCGCGAGGGCCGGAGAGGAGAGGGAAGATGGCAGACGAAAAATTTGAACTGGTATCCTCTTACCAGCCCACCGGCGACCAGCCGCAGGCCATTGAAACACTGGTGAAAGGCGTGGAGCGGGGCGACCGCTGCCAGACCCTGCTGGGTGTTACCGGCAGCGGAAAGACCTTTACCATGGCAAATGTGATTGCAAAATGCAACCGGCCCACGCTGGTTCTGGCCCACAACAAAACGCTGGCGGCCCAGCTGTGCACCGAGTTCCGGTCGTTTTTCCCCAACAACGCGGTGGAGTATTTCGTCTCCTACTACGATTACTACCAGCCGGAAGCCTATATCCCCAGCACGGATACCTATATTGAAAAGGACAGCGCCATCAACGACGAAATCGACCGCCTGCGCCATTCGGCCACGGCGGCGCTTTCGGAGCGGCGGGATGTGATCATTGTAGCATCGGTTTCCTGCATCTACTCGCTGGGCGACCCCATCGACTACCGCAGCATGGTCATCAGCCTGCGCCCCGGCATGCAGATGGAGCGGGACGAGCTGTGCCAGAAGCTTGTGACGCTGCAATATGAACGCAATGATGTGAATTTTGTGCGCAATAAGTTCCGTGTGCACGGCGATATCGTGGACATCTACCTTGCCTATATGAGCGAGCTTGCCATCCGTGTGGAATTTTTTGGGGACGAGATCGATCGCATCACGGAGTTCAACCCTCTCACCGGGGCCAAACAGAATGTAGTCAAGCATGTAGCCATCTTCCCGGCCAGCCACTATATCGTCAGCGCCGAGAAGAAGGCCGCAGCACTGGAAAAGATCCGCGCCGAGTGCGACGCACAGGTGAAGCAGTTCACCGCCGAGGGCAAGCTGATCGAGGCGCAGCGCATTGCCCAGCGCACCAATTACGACATTGAGATGCTTAACGAGGTGGGCATGTGCAAAGGCATCGAGAACTATTCGGCGGTCCTTTCGGGCCGTGCGCCGGGCAGTATGCCCACCACTCTGCTGGATTATTTCCCGGATGATTTTCTGCTGTTTGTGGACGAGAGCCATGTTACCCTGCCGCAGGTGCGCGCCATGTACGGCGGCGACTATGCCCGCAAAAAAACGCTGGTGGAGTACGGCTTCCGCCTGCCGTCCGCCTTCGATAACCGCCCACTCAAGTTCGAGGAAGTGGAGTCCAAGCTGAACCAGATGATCTTCGTTTCGGCTACGCCCGGCGACTACGAGCGGCAGAACAGCACGCAGGTGGCGCAGCAGGTCATCCGGCCCACCGGCCTTTTGGACCCACTCATTTCGGTGCGCCCGGTGGAAGGGCAGGTGGTGGATCTGTTGGGCGAGATCAATACCCGCATCCAGCGGCACGAGCGCGTTCTCGTGACCACGCTGACCAAGAAAATGGCCGAAGACCTGACCGACTACCTTACCGAACAGGGCATCAAAGTCAAGTATATGCACCACGAAGTGGACACCTTTGAGCGCATGGAGATCATCAAGGACCTGCGCCTTGGTTCCATTGATGTTGTGGTGGGCATCAACCTGCTGCGCGAGGGTCTTGACCTGCCCGAGGTGAGCCTTGTGGCCATTCTGGATGCCGACAAGGAGGGCTTTCTGCGCAGCGAGACCAGCCTGATCCAGACCATTGGCCGCGCGGCCCGCAATGCCGAGGGCCTTGTCATCATGTATGCGGATGTCGTCACCGACAGTATGGACCGCGCCATCACCGAGACCGAGCGCCGCCGCGCCATCCAGATGGCCTACAATAAAGAACGTGGCATCGTGCCAAAGACCATCGTCAAGGCCATTGCAGACAGCATCGAGATCAGCGATAAAGCGGAGAACGCTAAGCTGAACACCCGCCGCATGGGCAGGATGGAGCGGGAGGCCGCCATCGAGCGCCTGACCCGTGAGATGAAGGAAGCGGCGAAACTGCTGGAGTTTGAGCACGCGGCCTTCCTGCGTGACCAGATCGACCGACTGCGCCGGGGCGAGAACCCGACGGTGGACTCTGCGGCAGAAACGGAGCGCAAACAGAATCATTCACAGACACAACGAAAAGGGAGAAAATACCTTGGCAAACGATAAAATCGTCATCAAAGGTGCCCGCGAGCACAACCTGAAAAATGTTAACCTGACCCTCCCGAGGGAAAAGCTGATCGTCATGACCGGCCTTTCCGGTTCGGGCAAGTCGAGCCTTGCGTTCGACACCATCTATGCCGACGGCCAGCGCCGCTATGTGGAAAGCCTTTCCAGCTACGCACGTATGTTTTTGGGCCGCATGGACAAGCCCGATGTGGACGAGATTACCGGCCTATCACCGTCAATTTCCATCGACCAGAAAACCACCAGCCACAACCCGCGTTCCACCGTGGGCACCGTGACGGAGATCTACGATTATCTGCGACTTCTGTACGCCCGCGTGGGCGTGCCCCACTGCCCGGTGTGCGGGCGGGTGATCAGCCAGCAGACCGTGGACGAAATGGTGGACGCGGTGCTCAAACTGGACGAAGGTACGAAGTTTCAGGTGCTGGCTCCTGTGGTGCGCCAGCGCAAAGGCACCCAGCAGAAAGAGCTGGATGCTGCCCGCCGCGGTGGCTATGCTCGTGTGAAGATCGACGGCAACCTGTATGATCTTGACGAAGAGATCAAGCTGGAAAAGAACATCAAGCATACGGTGGAGATCGTGGTGGACCGCCTTGCCATGCGCAAGGGCATCCGGGGCCGTCTGGCAGATTCGCTGGAAACCGCGCTGGCGCTTACCGGCGGCATCGCCGAAGTGGACGTGATCGGCGGCGATTGTATGACCTTCAGCCAGAACTTTGCCTGTCCGGAGCACGGCATTTCCATCAGCGACCTGTCGCCGCGGCTCTTCTCCTTCAATAACCCGCTGGGAGCCTGCGAAAAGTGTACCGGCCTTGGCACTTTTATGCGGGTGGACGAGGAACGCATCCTGCCCAACCGGAACCTTTCCATCCGGGAGGGTGCTATCAAGGCCAGCGGCTGGTACTATGCCGAGGGGTCTGTATCCGAAATGTATTATCTGGGTCTTGGAAAAAAGTACGGCTTTACGCTGGATACGCCCATCAAAGAGATGAGCACCGAAGCTGTCAATGCGTTGCTGTACGGAACCAATGGCGAAAAAATTGAGATGCACCGCACGAATGAGTTCGGAAGCGGTGTGTATTATAATACCTTCGAGGGCATCGTGGAGAACCTTGAGCGCCGCTTCCGCGAGACCAACAGCGAGTGGATGAAGGAAGAAATCGGCAGCTTCATGTCCGGCGTGGAGTGCCCGGACTGCCACGGCAAGCGCCTGAAACCCGTGGTGCTGGCTGTGACCATCGGGGATAAGAACATCAGCGATTTCTGCGAAATGTCCATCCGGGACGAGCTGAAATTCATTGCCGAGAACGAACCGAGCCTGACCGAAAAGCAGAAGCAGATCGGCGGGCAGATCATGAAGGAGATCCGGAACCGCCTGCAGTTTTTGCAGAGCGTGGGTCTGGATTATCTCACGCTGGCCCGCTCAGCAGGCACTCTTTCCGGCGGCGAGAGCCAGCGCATCCGCCTGACCACTCAAATCGGCAGTGCGCTTTCCGGCGTGCTCTATGTGCTGGACGAGCCGTCCATCGGCTTGCATCAGCGCGATAACGACAAGCTCATTGCCACCCTGAAAAATCTCCGCGACCTCGGCAATACAGTCATTGTGGTGGAGCATGATGAAGATACCATGCGCAGCGCGGATTATATCGTGGATGTAGGCCCGGGCGCAGGCGTGCATGGCGGTGAGATCGTAGCCGCTGGCAGCGTGAAGGACATCTGCAAGGCAAAGCGCAGCATCACCGGCGATTATCTCTCCGGCCGCAAACGCATTGCCGTACCGCAGACCCGCCGCACCGGCAACGGCAATTACCTTACTGTACGGGGTGCACGGGAAAATAACCTGCGCAATATCGACGTGAAATTCCCGCTGGGAGAGTTTATTTGCGTTACCGGCATTTCCGGCTCCGGCAAGTCCAGCCTCATCAACGAAATTCTGTATAAGACGCTTGCCTGCGAGCTGAACGGTGCGCGTTCCCGCGCAGGCAAATGCGATGGGGTAGAAGGGCTGGAATTTGTGGATAAGGTCATCGGTATCGACCAGCAGCCCATTGGCCGTACGCCGCGCTCCAATCCGGCCACTTATACCGGTGTGTTCAATGATATCCGCACGGTATTCTCCCAGACGCAGGATGCCAAAATGCGCGGTTACGGCCCGGGGCGTTTCAGTTTTAATGTCAAGGGCGGCCGCTGCGAAGCCTGTGAGGGCAACGGTATTCTGCAGATCGAGATGCACTTCCTGCCGGATGTGTACGTGCCCTGCGAGGTATGCAAGGGTGCGCGTTACAACCGCGAAACGCTGGAAGTGAAGTATAAGGAAAAGACCATCTCCGATGTGCTGAACATGACCGTGGAGGAAGCAGTGGTATTCTTTTCCAACCAGCCCAAGATCGCCCGCAAACTGCAGACCCTGTTGGACGTGGGTCTTGGTTATGTAACACTGGGCCAGAGCGCCACTACCCTTTCCGGCGGCGAAGCACAGCGCGTGAAGCTGGCCAATGAGTTGGCCCGCCGCAGCACTGGTAAGACCGTGTATATTCTGGACGAGCCTACTACCGGCCTGCATATTGCGGATGTGCACCGCCTGATCGAGGTGCTGCAGAAGCTGGTAGATGCGGGCAACACGGTTATTGTCATCGAGCACAATCTGGATCTTATCAAGTGCGCCGACCATATCATTGACCTTGGCCCTGAAGGCGGCAGTGCAGGCGGTGAGATCGTGGCCGAAGGCACGCCTGAACAGGTGGCAGAGGTGCCAGGCAGCTTTACCGGTCAATATCTGAAACCGCTTTTGGAAAAAGACAAGCTCCTGCAAGAAAAAGAGCAAAATAAATAAAGCGCGTACTTTCGCAAAAATCAGACTTTTTGAGAAAAAAGCAAAGAAAATTGCAAAAATCGGTTGACAAAACTGCTGCATCTGAGTATAATATTTCATGTCGCCACGCTTTGGTAGGGAAGCGGCGGTCGATATCCGGGTGTAGCGCAGTTTTGGTAGCGCGCTTGAATGGGGTTCAAGAGGCCGTGAGTTCGATTCTCGCCACTCGGACCATAAATCCAACGATTTCACGTTAGAAATCGTTGGATTTTTTTGTTTGTAGGCTGACCTCATTTGGTTTTGACCACAATTTTGACCACAATGCCAACGATTTTATCTGGTCTAATTAGTGCCGTTCCGTCCAATTTTCAGGCCGAAAACGCCTCGCTGAACAACTGGATCGCACTCTGCCGAATGGATTCCTGAACATGGAGATAATGCTCAGTCATCTCGGTGTCGGCATGGCCTACATTGTCTCCATGGGCTGGATCTTGTTTATGCAGAAAAAGGGCCTTTGGCAGCAGCTGATCCACGCAGCCGCCGGATGTGAAAAGTTCTTCTTCACACTGGGTGGTTTAGTGTTGATGATGAACCTGCACATTTTTCCATTCATGCTAACCATCTACGATTATTTCCTCAATAGGTCGCTTTGCATTTTATGCCATGCAAAAGGCAGAATCATATATAAAAAGTTCTTTCGTATGTAAAAGCCTTCAAAAACAACTTGAAACACTTTTGTTGCAATGGTACAATAATAATGTTATTTTATGGAAGCTCGGCGCAAAGCCCATGCGGACAGGCCGCCGGTGTGCTGACAGCCACGGCGGCGGTAAGACCGAAACGGCTAAAGAAGACGATGCGCACGAAGCCGTTACCTTTATGGCACCGTATATGGAGGTAGGAGCCTTTATCGAGCAGGTTCACAGCGTTTACCCGGAAGTGAATGTTGAGATCGTGCCGTACAGCGGCGATAACACCCCACTACCTGCCTACAGAATATGTTTACGGCGGGCGACCTACCGGATGTATGCACCCTTACGGTCTATGTTTCCAGCTCGCTGACTGTGGACGACTCCCGGATGTCCTATTTGCACGGTTCTTCCTTTGCGGAGGCAAAGGAGCGGCTTGACCGCATCATCCGCCAGCAGGCAGGCCAGCGCCGCCAGACCTTTACGGTAAACACCCATCTGCAGCACGAAAACGTGCTGGCAGACCCCAACCGTCTGAATCAGGTGCTGATGAATATCCTCTCCAACGCAGTCAAGTATACGCCCACCGGCGGGCATATCCGGTTTGAGGTGGACGAGCTGCCCCGAAACGAGCACTACGCCCGATACCGCTTTGTGGTGCAGGATGACGGCATTGGCATGAGCGAGGCCTACCAGAAGACCCTTTTTGACCCCTTTACCCGCGAGGAGCGCTCCGGCACCAACAAGGTGCAGGGCACCGGCCTTGGTATGGCCATCACCAAGAACATTGTTGACCCGCTGAGCAGGAGCATTCCCACCCTTGCCATGACCGCCAATGCCTTCCTTGAGGATATGCAGAAGAGCAGGGAAGCCGGCATGGACAAGCGCGTTTCCGCAGAGGAAGCACACAAACGATGTAAATGATGCAGGAGAAGATTAGAACGTGAATACACTTTCCGAGATCGAGGAATATTACAAAGCGCGTGAGCAGCAGCTGTTGGAAAAACTTCATCAACAGGAAGCCGCTCTTGCCGCAGCGGAGCAAACGCTGAAACAATTGACCGAAAATCAGAAAACACTGATGGACGAAACCACCAAGCAGCGTGCTGCACGGGAGCGGGCATTCAAAGAAGAACTCTATCGGGATTCTCTGACAGGTGCTTACAACCGCCGCTATTACGAAGAGGTCGTCCGCAAGACCATCGGCCCGGCGGGTGTCGCACTGCTGGATGTGGACAATTTCAAGATCTGTAACGACACCTATGGGCATTACGCCGGGGACATGGCACTGAAAACGGCAGCAAACGCCATTCAGTCCTGCATCCGGGAGTCGGACCTGCTCATCCGCTACGGCGGGGATGAGTTTCTATTGGTCCTGCCCGGCATTCCGGGAGACTTCCTGCAAACCAAACTGGAACAGATCCGCACTGCCGTGCAGATGGCATCCGTACCCGGCTGTTCGCATTTCCGCATCTCGCTGAGCATTGGCGGAACGATACAGTCCCTCGCCGACCCTATGAAAAACATCGTTCGTCGTGCAGATTGGCTGATGTATCAGGCAAAGTGCCGCAAAAATGCCGTCATGGTGGAGGTTCCGGGGCATAGCCTGACCACACGGGAAACGCTTTTGCAGGAAAAATCCCAGATCCTGCTTGTGGACGACTCTGCAATGAACCGCATGATACTGGCAGAGATCTTAGGAGATAGCTACCATATTCTGGAAGCAGAAAACGGGCAGGAATGCATGGAAAAATTGCAGGCAGAAGCCGGAAACATTGCACTGGTGCTGCTGGACATCAATATGCCGGTCATGAACGGCTTTGAAGTGCTGAAAGCCATGAATGTCAACCACACCATCGAGGATACCCCAGTCATTATGATCTCCAGCGAGGACTCCGACGCTGCAATTCGGAAGTCCTACGAACTGGGCGCAAGTGATTATGTCAACCGCCCCTTCGATGCACGCATCGTATACCGCCGCGTGACCAACACCATCAAGCTGTACGCCAAGCAGCGGCGGCTGGTGCAGATGGTCTCTGACCAGATCCGCGCCCGTGAGAATAATACGGATATGCTGGTGGGTGTACTGAGCCATATCGTAGAATTCCGCAACGGCGAAAGCGGTGCCCATGTGCGGCACATTCGTATCATCACAGAAATGCTGCTCCACTGCCTATTGGGGGTCAGCAACAGGTACTCGATCTCTGCGGAACAGCAGGATATGATCCCGCTGGCCTCCGCCTTGCATGACATCGGAAAAATCGGCATTGACGAAAAAATTCTTAATAAACCCGGAAAACTGGCCCCGGAGGAATTTGAAATCATTAAGACCCACAGTATGCTTGGAGCCGGGATGCTGCATGATCTGGATGAATTTGCCGAGCAGCCGTTGCTGCAAACCGCCTACGAGATCGCCCGCTGGCACCACGAACGCTGGGATGGGCGCGGCTACCCGGATGGGCTGAAGGACGATGAAATTCCCATCAGCGCACAACTGGTTTCGCTGGCCGATGTATACGATGCGCTGACCAGCGAACGCTGCTATAAAAAAGCCTTCTCCCACGAAAAAGCCGTGCAGATGATCCTGAACGGTGAGTGCGGAGCATTCAACCCGCTTCTGCTGCAATGCCTGACGGATATCCAAGCTGCCCTGAAAGAAGAATTACAGCAGCACAACTGAGCTGCGGATGCAATCAAAACAGGAGTATAAAAAGCCCGAATGAAACACAGAATCTCACGCCGTGCATTCCTGAACGGATGCACGCTGCTGGCGGCAGCTGCTGCCGTAAGCAGTCTGACTTCCTGCGGAGGAAAGGAAGTGGAAGACAACGGTCTTGCACAAATCGTTGTGGGAAGCGACACCTATCCACCTTATATCTATCTGAACAATGACGGTGTTCCCACCGGGATCGATGTGGAGATCGCCACCGAGGCGTTCCGCCGCATGGGGTATGCTGCCCGGTTTGAAACGATCAACTGGGAGCAGAAAACAAATCTTGTGGAAAGCGGCGCCATCGACTGCATCTGGGGCTGTTTTTCCATGGATGGACGCGAAGAGGTATACCGCTGGGCGGGGCCTTACATGGTGAGCCGTCAGGTGGTTGCGGTGGATGCCCACAGCAGCATCCGATCCCTCAGCGACCTTGCAGGCAAGACCGTCGCCGTGCAGAGCACCGGCAAGCCGGAGGAGATCTTTCTCAGCGGCTCCGACCCGCGCATCCCGCAGACGGTGGAGGTGCTCAGCATTGAAAACCGCAGCGTGCAGTATGCAATGCTGGCCTGCGGCTATGTGGATGCCATCGCCGCCCATGAGATGGCCATCCTGCAATACATGAAGGACAATGATGTGGAGTTCCGCATTTTGGAGGAACCGCTGCTGGTCACCGGGCTGGGCGTCGCCTTTGCCAAGAACGACACCCGCGGGCTGGACAGCCAGCTGACCGATACCCTTGCGCAGATGCGCGCGGATGGCACGCTGGAGCGGATCGTTGGCCGATACCTTGAAAATGCTTCGCAGTATCTGGAGGTGGACACCGTTGGCGCGTAAAAACAGAACCACCCCGGATAAAAGGATATGGACAGCCTATCTGATCATCGGCGTGCTCTTGATGGCCGGTGTTGCTTTTTTCTCCAGCTGGCGGGCAATGCGCACAGCAGAGGAACGCTTTTGCCAGACCCTTGAGTTTGTCAAATCCCAGTCCACCAGCTTTGAAAAGCACAACGATACCATCACGGCAAAGGCACTCCGCCGCACGGCGGTCGCAGTCCATCAGCTGGCAGAGAATCCTGCGCTTGACCTCTCCGATCCGCAGTGCCTGAACAGGCAGACAGAAAAGCTCTGGCTCACCGGCATTTCGGTTCTGGGACCGGATGGCACGCTCCGGTGCGAGTCCACGACCAACGGCATCGGCTATGACCGGTTTGGCGACCAGCTGAAAAATGACGCTGTTCTGGACGTTTTATCTTACCCGCGAAAGACCTATGTGAAGCGCGTCCTGCTGGAAGATGGCTCTGCTGTGGATGTTGCGGCGCACCGGGCAGAAAGCACAGAGCTGCTCCTGCTTGCCTACCGGTACACCCCGGCGGAATTTGTGGAGGAAACGGCGCTGTCCATCCAGAGCATACTGGATGGCTACCCGGCAGAAACCAGCGGCACGCTGTTCATCGTGCAGAACAATCAGGTCGTTGCCGCAAACCGCCCGGAGCTGATTGGGCAGGATGTTGCAGGCAGTCCGCTGGCGCAGGGGATCCGCAAAGCCGGGGCCGCAGAGAAGCTGACCCATACCCGGGACTGGAACGGCTCCGGCTGCTATTTCGGGATGTTCTGCCATGGCAGATCCTTCGATCTCTACGCGTACACGGATGAAAAAATGATCTTCCGTGAGTCGCTTTCGCTGGTCCTGACGGCGCTGGTCGGCTACATCCTGCTTGTAATGGTCCTTCAGCTGCTGCGCCGCCGCTCCGCGCAGAAGATGGAGCTGCAGAAAAAAGAGCAGGAGAGGAAGTATCAGACCCAGCTGGAGGAACAGAACCGCAAGCTGGAGATCGCGCTTCAGCACGAGGGGGCGGCAAACCGCGCCAAGCGGGAGTTCCTGTTCAATATGAGCCACGATATCCGCACCCCCATGAACGCCATCATCGGCTTCACCTCGCTGGCTGCGACCCATATCGACAATAGGGAACAGGTGCTGGACTACCTCAAAAAAATCTCTACCTCCAGCCAGCATCTGCTTTCACTCATCAATGATGTGCTGGATATGAGCCGCATCGAGAGCGGAAAGGTAAAGATCGAGGAAAAAGCGGTGCATCTGCCGGACCTCGTCCACGATGTGCGCTCCATCATTCAGCCCAATGTTTCGGCAAAGCGGCTGTCGCTTTTTATTGATACCATGGATGTGGAGAACGAGGATATCATCACCGACCCGCTGCGGCTGAACCAGATCCTGCTGAACATTTTGTCCAATGCCATCAAGTTCACTCCCACAGGCGGCATGATCAGCATCCGCATTGCTGAGAAAAACGGTGCGCCTGCGGGCCGGGCCTGCTATGAGTTCCGCATCAAGGACAACGGCATCGGCATGAGCGAGGAATTCCAGAAGCACATCTTTGAGGAGTTCACCCGTGAGGAAAACTCCACCGTCAGCGGCATTCAGGGTACCGGCCTCGGCATGTCCATCACCAAGAACATTGTGGACCTGATGGGCGGCACCATCGCCATTGAGAGTGAGCCGGGCAAGGGCAGCGAGTTCATCGTGAATCTCTGCTTTGCGCTCAGCGGACAAAAGGTGGAACTCAGGCAGCTCCCGCAGTTGGAAGGGCTGCGGGCACTGGTGGCGGACGACGATACCGACACCTGCCTGAGCGTCAGCACCATGCTGTCCAAGATCGGGATGCGGCCGGAGTGGACGATCTCCGGCAGGGAAGCGGTGATCCGCACCCGGTATGCCATGGAGCAGGGGGATGAATTCAGCGTTTACATCATCGACTGGCTGATCCCCGATATGAACGGCATCGAGATCGTGCGGCAGATCCGCAAGGTGATCGGAAAAAGCTGCCCCATCATCATCCTGACCGCCTACGACTGGTCCGATATTGAAGAGGAAGCCCGCGCGGCCGGTGTGACCGCCTTCTGCGAAAAGCCGCTGTTCCTCTCGGAGCTGCGCAGAGTGCTGGCAGAGCCGTTCGGTGCAGAGCCTGACTGCAGGCCGGTGCAGCTGAACGCGGAGGCCTTCAAAGGGAAAAAGATCCTGCTGGTGGAGGACAACGAGCTGAACCGTGAGATCGCAGTGGAGATCCTGAAGGAAGCGGGCTTTGAGGTGGAATCTGCCGAGGATGGCGAGATCGCCGTCCGGAAGATGAAGCAGGCGGCAGACGGACAGTATGACCTGATCCTCATGGACATCCAGATGCCCAACATGGACGGCTACGAGGCAACGCGGCAGATTCGTGCGCTGCCGGATGCCGCAAAGGCTGGCATCCCCATCTTTGCAATGACGGCAAATGCCTTTGAGGAAGACCGTCAGAACGCACTGCAGGCCGGTATGAACGGCCATATTGCAAAGCCGCTGGATATTCCGCACCTGCTGCAGGTCCTTGCAGATGTACTGAAATAAACAGCGCCCAAAAGCAAAAGCACCCACAGCAAGCGCCACAGAGGTTTTGAATCTCCGGTGAGCAAATTGCTGTGGGTGCTTTATTTTTTTATGCCTGACAGGCGGCTTGTTACAAAATTTTGCGCAGCTCCTGCACAAGGTCGCCGATCACGATGGGTTTGGACAAAAAGCCGGTCATGCCGCTTTCCAAGGCATTGCGGCGGTCTTCATCGAATGCGTTGGCAGTCATGGCAAGGATCGGGATCTTTGCCAGTGCAGGGTTGCCCAGTGCGCGGATCTGCCGGGTGGCGGTATAGCCGTCCATCACTGGCATCTGCACATCCATCAGCACCAGATCATAGCTGCCCGGTGCGGCAGTGCTTACCTTTTCCACCGCCACGGCACCGTTTTCCGCCGTATCGACCCGGAAGCCGTACTCGCACAGGATCTCCTGCGCGATCTCACGGTTCAGCTCGTTGTCCTCTACCAGCAGGATGTGCCTGCCCTTGAAGTTGGTGTTCTTTTCCGGCAGCAGCTCCTGCGCCGCATCCGTCTGTGTCTGTCCGATGGCGTTCATCAGGGTCTCGCGCAGGTCGGATATGAACATGGGCTTGGAGCAGAAGGCGGTCACACCGGCAGCCTTTGCCTCCACCTCAATGTCGGACCAGTCGTAGGCGGTCAGGATAATGATGGGCGTATCATCGTTCAGGCTGCGGATCTGGCGGGTGACCTCGATGCCGTTCATGTCCGGCAAGCGCCAGTCGATGATATAGGCATGGTAAGCATCGCTCATCTCGATGGACTGCCGTGCACGCAGCACCGCTTCCTTGCCGGAAAGGGTCCACTCGGCACGCATTCCCACCTTGACCAGCATCTTTGTCACGCTGTCGCAGGTGTTGAAATCGTCATCAACCACCAGTGCCTTCAGGCCTTCCAGTTCGGTGATCTTTTCCACCGGACGGTGCTCGGCCTGCGCACGCATCGGCACACGAATGATAAACTCGCTGCCCTTGCCCTGCGCCGTCTGCACCTCGATGGTGCCGCCCATCATATCCACGATGTTTTTGGTAATAGCCATGCCAAGGCCGGTGCCCTGGATCCGGCTTACCGTGGAGGTGCGCTCCCGCTCAAACGGCTCAAAGATCTTTTTGGCGAACTCCTGGCTCATGCCGATGCCGTTGTCCTTGACGCGGAACTCGTACTGCCCGCAGCCGCGCACCGCTCCGGCAAGCTGCCGCACCCGCACCGAGACCGTGCCGCCCGCCGGGGTGAACTTGATGGCGTTGGACAGCAGGTTCAGCAGTACCTGATTCAGCCGGGTCTTATCGCAGTAGACGTCCTCATCGGTCACATCCATGGCATCCATATAAAGCTCCAGCTGCTTTGCGTAGATCTGCCCGCTGACGATGGTTTTCAGGTCGTGCAGCACATCCGAAAGGTTGACTTCCACTTCTTCCAGATGGATCTTTCCGCTTTCGATACGGCTCATATCCAGCACATCGTTGATGAGGGAAAGCAGATGATTGCTGGAAGCGAGGGTCTTGGCAAGATAATCCTTCACCCGGTCTTTATCGTCAATGTTGCTGAGTGCCAGCGTGGTAAAGCCGATGATGGCGTTCATGGGGGTGCGGATGTCGTGGGACATATTGGAAAGGAAGGTGCTCTTGGCGCGGTTGGCCGTTTCGGCAGCTGCAACGGCATCCGAAAGCGCCTGGTTTATCTGTTTGTCGGCGGTGCGGTCGGACATGACAAGGATATATTTTGTCCTGCCTGCCACATCGCTGCCCATGGCAACGATGTGGAACCAGCGCAGCTCTTTTGTCTCCTGATGCATATACGCCGCATCCCACTCGCGTTGTTCCCCGCGGTGAAGCCTCTCCAGAAAGTTCTTGTCACGGTCCGGGTCGTCTTTCGGGTGCAGGTTCGCCAGAACATGGACATCCTGCCGCACTTCTTTCCACGGGATGCCCAGCAGCCGTTCGACGTTGGGGCTGACATAATCCACCTTGGAGGTTTTTGCGTCCAGCATCAGGAAAACGTCGTCCACGTTCAGCGAAAGCTTTTGGAACAGCTCATCCCGGTACAGGATCTCAGTGTCCTTCCGGCGCAGGGTCGTATGGCTTCTGCGCAGGATCAGCAGGATGATCAGCACAGCAAGGCCAAAGGCGATGCTCGCCACGATCTGCACCGTGTGGAACCACAGCTTATCCAGACTGGCATTGACGATGCTGACCGGCACAAGCCCCACCATCGTCCAGTTCTGGACCGCGGTATTCTCGTAGACCAGATAATAACTGATGTCGCCAAGTTTGACCCTCAGGTTTCCGCTGCGGCCCTGCGCAAAATCATCCGAAAGGGCAAGAATCTGTTCCTCGGAAAGGTCGGAATGGTCGCGCAGCATCGCAATGAAGTTGTAAATGATTTCCTTGCGGTTTACGGAATTGTCGATGACCACCCGCCCATCCGGGTAGATCACATAGTTGCTGGCATTGCCCTGAAAAGCAGAGTTGTCCAGCAATCGCAGCACAGCATCATTATAATAGGTGATGGCAACAGCATCGTAGGCAAAGCCCCGGTAGCTGCCCTGCGTTTCGGGGCAGATGAACGCAAGCATCGGGGCTTTGCCGGGCAGCGCCGTATTCACGACGATATCCTCGCCATCGGAGAGCTTTTCGTCCAGATTGGTCTGCAGGCCAAGGTAGCCGGTTTCCCCGGTCACGGTCGTGTAGTTGCCGTCATAGGAAAGAAAGTAGAAGTCAACAAATCCGGTTGCCTGCTGTGCTTCCTCGATATATGCCTGAATTTCATCCTCATTCGAGGTGCTTTTCAGAAAGCCGTTGTACAGATGCAGATAGGTCAGGTTTTTGCGCACCATCTCTTTCAGCATACTATTGGATTTATACAGTACCTCTTCCAGATGCGAGGTGCTTTCCTGATAGATGGTCTGCGACACAAACGAGATGTACCGGACGCTGAAACCGGCTGCCAGAAAGACCAAAAGAAGGATGGCAGCGGCGGCAAGCAGCCACTTGTGCCGGGAATAGCAGCTGCGTTTGGATTCGTGCTTTTCGTCTGCCATCCCGCTCACCTCAGTGTCATGTAGTTTTCAGGCTCTGCAAGCACTGCCTTGCCGCCGGAAACGTAATCGCGCCATGTGTTTTTTACCCACGTATCTTCGCCCGCAGACGTGCCGCTTTCGCTCGCAGGCAGCGCTGCCATCTGCTTTTCCGTTGCAAGGCAGGTCACGGTAACGGTGTCGCCATCCCCCAGCGGCTGACCGTTCCGGGTGATGCCGGTCAGGGTATAGCTGCCGTTTGCCTCTTTTACCTCCACGGCAATGCCGCTGACCACCGGCAGAGAGCCGCGGTTGAAGGGCACAAACCCGCCCTCGCAGCCTTCCACAAAGGCGCGGACGGTCTCTTTCAGCTCCGCACCGGTCATGGTGCGCTGGCGGGACATCAGACCGTTCGGCATGATCATGGAAGCCGCCATTTTCTGGTTATAATCCGCCTGCAGCACACTGCCGGTAAAGCTGTTTGCGGTGGCAAGCAGCACATCGGTGCCATACACGCCGCGCAGCGTGTTTGCCATCACGGAGAAGGCAGCGCTGCCGCCGTTTGCGTGGAATACGTTGGAATAGGCCTTCCCGGAGGTCAGCACGGTCTCGTTGTCGGCAGGCTCCTCTTCGGCAAGGAGCTTGGCATTGAAGGCCTGATACGCCTGCGCAGCGGTAAGCTCGCCTGCGATCATTTTGGAGACCACATCCTTGGAAACGGCAAAGAAATCGTTGGAGGCGATGCGGATATACATGTGGTTTTCTTCCACTACGCTGCGCACGTCTTTCAGATACTCGGTCAGGCGCAGGGGGACGTTCTGGCTGTAGCTCAGTACGTCCTGCCCCTCCGAGACGATGCGGTTCTGCGCCTGTTCGGAGAGCATGACGTTCAGCACCTTCATGGCTTTTTCGCGGCGCGCAGTGTCCTGCTCCAGATCCCGGTTCAGGGCAACTTGGAAATAGGGGGTGGTCATGATCCACTGTTCGTCGTTCTGGCTGAAGAAGGGCAAAAAGGTGGTGTCGATGCCCTCATCCTGAAACATCTTCACGCCGGCAGAGCTGCCAAAGTACATGGCAACTTCTCCGTTCCGGAACATCCCGGTCACATCGTCGTAATTCAACGCAAGATCGTCTGCCGTAAGGTGGGTATCCTGAATGAACTGCTCCATCCGCTCAAATGCCCCCGGCCACACGGTGTCGTCCAGACCGACCCGTGCGGTGTTGGCGGGGTCGCTGTAGGCAGTACGCCACTTGCGCCCCGCGGTGGTGGTAAGCTCGGCAGCGGAAAGCCCCTGCAGCGTTTCCATGCAGGTGTAGTCGTAGGCGTAATCGGCGGTAAAGCCGCGGATGCCGATCTTTTCAAAAGCCTGACAGGCCGCTGCAAAGCTTGCGTAATCGGTGGGCAGGGGAATATCGTACTGCTCAAAAAGGCTGCGGTTGACCACAAAGCCGTGGGCATCCGCGCACACCGGCAGCCAGTTCACACTGCCATCCTCGTTTTTGAAGCTGTTGAGGTAGGTGTTGTACACAGCGCCCGCCTCATTGGTCATGGCAAGGTTCATCAGGCTGTCCTTCAACGGTGCCGCATCGTGCAGCGAGAAGCGGCAGCAGGTGATGATATCCGGCAGACCGCCGTTCTGCTGCAAAAACTTGTAAAAATCCAGATCGTTGTTGCCTACGATGAATTCAATGTTCACGTCCGGCAGCTGCGCCTGAACATAGGGCGCATAGTTTTCGTACAGGCTGGTGCTCCACAGATACACCTGAATGGTCTGAGCGTCTTCCAGCTTCTGTGTTCGTTCCGCATCTTTTCCGCTGCATCCGGTGAGCAGGGATAGCCCCATCACCAGTGCCGCAAGCATGGAAAATAGGCGGCGCAATGTTTTTGTTTTCATCCGATCCTTCTCCTCACACTTCTTGGGCAGCCATCGTCTTGCGGTTGGCTGCTTTGGCTTACTGATCATACATCACCGCCCGCAAGAGTGTGCGCTGTAAAACCCACCCACGGAAAGGATGCCGCAATTTTTGCGTCTTTTCTGTTTTGCGCTCTCCCTCTACCGCGAAGGGGCACAGAATGACAGAGATATAAAAATATTTTACCACTCCCATGAAGGATTATCAATAAAATTTCATAGATTGATCCATAAAAACTGTAGGGGATTACAATAGATGTGTTACAAAGTGAAAAAGACGAATGAGTCGTTCTGTGGTACAGTTAAATTGCTACACCAAACATCACAGAAACACATCATTGACAAACCTGCATTGTGAACTCAAGGAGCCTGTCCAAAAGAAAGCATAAAAATGCGCATAACGCCCTATGAAATGGTGTTGCGGGGCGTTTTATTTTGCCTTGTTTTGTGGGCGATGTTGCGGTTTATGCTGCGGTTTTGCGAAAACTTGCGAGACTAAATAAAAAAATCCTACGGAATTACGATTTTAAACGTAAATTCGTAGGATTTCTGGAGCTACTGACCTGATTCGAACAGGCGACCTGCTCATTACGAGTGAGCTGCTCTACCAGCTGAGCCACAGTAGCAGATAAAATTTTCTTGCATGTTCTGCAACGAGAAATATTCTATCATACTTCCTGTGCGCTGTCAAGATTTGATTTTGCGGCAGAACAGGTGCAAATCGTCTGTGACGCAAAAATATAACTGCCCTCCGAGAAAAACTCGAAGAGCAGCCTTGCACACAAGAATAATCAGTTGAACAGCTTACGGCCGATCCAGATGCAGATGCAGGCACCCACAACGGAAACGAGGATCTCACCCACGATGCCGGTAGCGCTCAGACCAATCAGGCCGAACACGATGCTGCCTACAAAACCGCCCAGAATGCCCAGCACGATATTGCGCACGGTGGAAGTTTCGCTGCCCATAATGCGGCCGGCGATGTAACCGGCCAGAGCGCCGATCAGCAGACTGAAAATAAAACCAAACATAATATTCTACCTCCTGAATTTTAAAGCTCTGCGCTCTGCCCGGCGGTTTCCCGGGCAAAGCGGCAAATATCCTTCAAACAACATTTTTCACATTCTGGTTTGCGCGCATTGCACACTGCCCGACCATGCATCACAAAGCGGTGGCACAGGTCGCTGCCTTCTTCCGGAGGAACGATCTTCCACAGGGCCATTTCCACCTTCTGCGGTTCCTTGATGCCGTCCACAAGGCCGATCTTGTTGCACAGCCGGATGCAGTGGGTGTCTGTTACGATAGCAGGCTTGCCAAACACATCGCCCATGATAAGGTTTGCGCTCTTGCGGCCTACGCCGGGCAGGGCGAGCAGCTCTTCAAAGGTGGTGGGCACCTGACAACCGTATTTATCGCGCAGCACCCGCATACAGGCGGAGATATCCCGCGCTTTGGAGTGTCCCAACCCGCAGGGCTTGACGATGGCTTCAATGTCTTCGGGTTCCGCAGCAGCCAGCGCAGCAACATTGGGATATTTGGCAAACAGGTCTTCCACCACAATGTTCACGCGGGCATCGGTGCACTGGGCTGCCAGACGCACGCTGACCAGAAGCTGCCAGGCGTGGTCATAATCCAATGTACAGCCGGCATCTGGGTATTCTTTTTTTAACCGGTCGATCACTTCCAGCGCCAGCGCCTTTTTTGCAGTAAGGTCTTCTGGTGCCTTTTTGCGAACAGGCATTTCATCCACTCCCATCAACAAAAGCTGATACGATAATACCATGTTTTGCGTTTTTTGTAAACTGCGGGCAAAAATTATCTGAGAATGATTTTCAGATAAAACCTTGCTCTTACTGCCAAAATGCGATATACTATAGAAAAATGCTGGGGGAATCGCGCCTCGGTACGGGAGGAGGAAAACACGATGAACGAACCACTGGCACAGCGTCTGCGGCCCAAAACACTGGCAGATGTCTGCGGTCAGCAGCATCTGCTGGCACCGGGCAGGGTGTTCCGCCGTACCATCGAGAGCGGACGCATCCCGAACATGATCTTCTACGGCCCGTCTGGTACCGGAAAAACGACTGTGGCGCGCATCATTGCAGAAAACAGCGGTATGACGCTGCATAAGCTCAATGGCACTTCCTGCGGAACCGGGGATATCAAGGCGGTGCTCAAGGATATCGGCACGCTGGCAGGTGCGGGAGGCATCCTGCTGTATCTGGACGAGATCCAGTACCTGAACAAAAAACAGCAGCAGAGCCTGCTGGAATGCATTGAGGACGGCTCGGTCACGCTCATTGCATCCACCACCGAAAATCCGTACTTCTACATTTATAATGCGCTGCTGTCCCGCTGCACGGTGTTTGAGTTCAAATCGCTTTCGGCGGCAGATGTGGAGCGTGGGGTGCACAATGCACTGAAAAAGCTTTCGGAAGGGGAGAGCACAAAGGTCTGCATGGACGAGGATGCCTGTGCCTACCTTGCCGAGAGCGCAGGCGGCGACCTGCGCAAGGCGCTGGGCTGTCTTGATTTTGCGGTGACGGCAGCTCCCATTGAGGATGGGGAAAAGCACATTACGCTGGAAATGATCCAGCAGGTCACCCGCCGCACTGCCATGCGGTATGACCGGGAGGGCGATGACCACTACGACATCGTGTCAGCCTACCAGAAGTCCATGCGCGGCTCCGACCCGGATGCGGCGCTGCATTATCTGGCCCGTCTGCTGGAAGCAGGAGATCTGCCCTCGGCCTGCCGTCGCCTGATGGTATGTGCCTGCGAGGATGTGGGCCTTGCCTATCCACAGATCATCCCCATTGTGAAGGCGGCAATTGATGCCGCCAACATGGTGGGCCTGCCGGAAGCACGGCTCCCGCTGGCAGATGCCGTCATTCTGGTGGCCACCAGTCCCAAGTCCAACAGTGCCCACGATGCCATCAACGCGGCCATTGCGGATGTGCAGGCGGGCCGCACCGGGCCCATCCCGCGGCAGCTGCAGAACAAACACTGTGATGGTGAGGATGCTCTGGTGAAGGGCCAGAACTACAAATACGCCCATGACTACGACCATCACTGGGTGGAACAGCAATACCTGCCAGATGCCATCAAGGACGTGAAATATTACACCTTTGGCGATAACAAAAATGAACAGGCAGCCCGTGCCTACTGGGCAAAGATCAAGGGCGAAGAGAACGTCTGAGCCACGCCTTACACCCAAAACCAAAAAACAAAGAAAAAGGAGAACGATATGCGATATTCCAAACAGCGTGAGCTGGTCATGCAGACGGTACAGAACCTGTGCGATCATCCCACTGCCGAGGAAATTTACGATGAAGCCGTGAAGGAGTGCCCGGGGCTGAGCCTTGGCACCGTATACCGTAACCTGAATAGTCTGGTGGATGCGGGCCGGGTGCGCCGGGTGTCCATTCCAGGCAAGGCTGACCGCTTTGACCACACGCTGCCCTGGCACAGCCATCTGTACTGCACCGTGTGCGGCAGCGTGAACGATGCCGAGGTGGACGAAAAGCAGGTAATGAAGCTGGTGAAAAACCAGAAGGGCCATGTGCAGGACTGCGCTGTTGTGCTGATCGGCGTATGCGAGGCCTGCTGCGAGAAGCAGGCGCAGGAAAACGCCCACTGAACCATAAAATTTGCACGGAACCTCTTGCCCGGAGCGTATAAACAGGGTATACTATAGAGAAGGCTCTTTTCAGAAAGTGCAAGTAGATTTTCGCCGCACAGGGCACTTCGGTCCGGCGGAGAAGGATGGTTTGATTGGAATACATTAGTTTTGAACATAATAACATTGCCGCTGAGCTGGTAAAGCAGGCCTATGATACGCCGCCGCTGGCCTTTGTGCACAGCTATGGCTGTCAGCAGAACGTGAACGACGGCGAGCGGATCAAGGGCGTGCTGATGGACATCGGCTATGGCCTGTGCGATAAGCCCGAGGATGCAGACCTGATCCTCTTCAACACCTGCGCCGTGCGTGAGCATGCCGAGCAGCGTGTGTTCGGCAACGTAGGTGCCCTGAAGGGACTCAAGGAAAAAAAGCATGATCTCATCATCGGCCTGTGCGGATGCATGGCCAACCAGAAGCACGTGGTAGAAAAGCTGCGCCAGAGCTATCCTTACGTTGACCTTGTGTTTGGCGTGGACGGCATCGACACCCTGCCGCAGCTCATTGCCCAGAAGCTGCAGAAGCATAAGCGTGTGCTGATGGAGCCCGCCCAGCGCCCGGTCATCGTGGAGAATATCCCCATCCGGCGTGAGAGCGAGTTCCGCGCATGGCTGCCCATCATGTACGGCTGCGACAACTTCTGCACCTACTGCATCGTGCCTTATGTGCGCGGCCGCGAAAAGAGCCGCAAGCCCGGTGATATCCTTGCTGAATTCCGCGGTCTTGTGGAGGCAGGCTATAAGGAGATCACATTGCTGGGACAGAACGTCAACAGCTACGGCAAGGGTCTGGAAGAAAAGGTGGACTTTTCTGATCTGCTCAACCTGCTGTGCACGGTGCCCGGCGATTACCACATCCGCTTTATGACCAGCCACCCCAAGGATGCCAGCCACAAGCTGATCGACACCATTGCCGCCCAGCCGAAGCTGTGCAAGCACCTGCACCTGCCGGTGCAGTGCGGCTCCGATGAACTGCTGAAGAAGATGAACCGCCACTACACCGTGGAACAGTATCTTGAACTCATTGAATACGCCCGCAAAACGGTGCCCGGCATCACCTTTTCCAGTGACATCATCGTTGGCTTTCCCGGCGAGACCGAAGCGGACTTTGTCAAGACGCTGGAACTGGTGCAGAAGGTGGGCTATATGCAGCTGTTCACCTTTATCTATTCCAAGCGCACCGGCACCAAGGCTGCCGAAATGCCCGATCCCACCCCCCGTAAGGAAAAGACCGACCGCATGACCCGCCTGCTCAAGCTGCAGGACGAGATCGCCATGGCGCTGGTCAAGGCGCAGGTTGGTCAGACTGTAAAGGTACTGGTAGAGGGCTTTGGCCGCAATGAGGGCACCCTCTCCGGCCGTCTGGACAACAACCTGACGGTGGAGTTCACGGCAGATGCTTCCCTGATGGGCAGCTATGCCAACGTACATCTCACGGGCGCACGGGCGACTGTGCTGCTGGGTGAGCTTGCCTGAGTGATTCCGGGGCAGTGCCCCTGAACGTATAAATAAGAAGGAGACCATTCAAATGGATTGCATTGATCTTTTCAAGCGCGCAGCCGTTGCGCTGCAGACCGATAGCCGCTACCTCGTTCTGGATCAGACCCGCAAGGCAAACGATAAGGACGAAGAGCTGCAGAACCTGATCGGCGAGTTCAACCTCGCCCGCATGGATCTGAACAATGAGATCGGCAAGAGCGAGCGCAACGATGCCCGCATCGCCGAACTGAACGAAAAGGTGAACAGCCTGTACGGCCAGATCATGGGCAACGAGGGCATGGTGGCTTACAACGAGGCCAAGCGTGACTGCGAGAACCTCGTGAACTATATCGATGCCATCATCAACACTGCCATGAATGGCGGCGACCCCATGACGGTACAGGAGCCTTCTGCTTCCTGCACCGGCAGCTGCTCCACCTGCGGCGGCTGCCACTAAAACCGGCAAAAACAAAACGCGGCTGTGCAAAACAGACCGCGTTTTGTTTGCAAAAGCGGTTACAAGCCGCAAACTTGTGCACAGAACCATAGAACGGGAGAGAGGGTAAACCATGGCAGAGCTGTCGCCCATGATGCAGCAATATCTTGAGATCAAAAAACAACATAAGGACGAAATTCTGTTTTACCGCATCGGCGATTTTTATGAGATGTTCTTTGACGATGCCCTGACGGCATCCAAGGAACTGGACCTGACCCTGACCGGCAAGCAGTGCGGCATGGAAGAGCGAGCGCCCATGTGCGGCGTGCCCTTCCACAGCTACGAGGGCTATGTGGCGCGGCTGATCGCCAAGGGCTACAAAGTAGCCATCTGTGAGCAGGTGGAAGACCCGGCCAAGGCCAAGGGCCTTGTCAAGCGGGACATCATCCGCGTGGTCACACCCGGCACGGTCATTGAGAGCAGTATGCTGCAGGATGACCGCAATAACTACATTGCCAGTATCTTCCTCAAAGGAAAGAAAGCAGGTTTGTGCTTTGCGGATGTCTCTACCGGCACGGCCCATATCACAGAGCTGGATGCAGACAAGATCGCCCCGGCGGTCATTACGGAGCTGTGCCGCTACCATCCCAGCGAAGTGCTGATGAATCCGGGTCTGCTGGACTGCCGCGAGGTGACAGCGTACATCAAAAAGAATATGACTTGTTCGGTGGAGCTGATCGAAGAGGAACGCTATGCACCGGGCCTTGTGGCGGCATCGCTGGAAAACCAGTTTGGCCGCGACTGGGCGCAGATCACCGGCATTGCAGCGGACGGCCTTGTGCGCTTTGCCATGGCGGCACTGCTGGAATATCTGCACGATACCCAGATCAAGGGCGTGGAACGTCTGAAAACGGTCATAACCTATAATAAGGCCCAGTTCATGCGTCTTTCGCCCGTGACCCGCGCCAATCTGGAGCTGACCGAGACGCTGCGCGGCCGCGAAAAGCGGGGCACGCTGCTCTGGGTGCTGGATAAGACCAGTACATCCATGGGCAAGCGTATGCTGCGCAGCTGGATCGAGCAGCCGCTTATTTCCAGTGCACTCATCAACCACCGCCTGAACGCTGTGGAGAGCCTTGTCAAGCAGACCATGGCCCGCGGCGACCTGACCGAAGAGCTGGGTTACATTGCGGATATGGAACGCCTGATGACCCGCACGGTTTACGGCTCTGCCACACCCAAGGAAATCTATACGCTGGCCCAGACCTGCGACCGGCTGCCCGGCCTGCGCAGGCAGGCTGAGGCCTGCGGCTGCCCGGAGCTTGCTGAACTGGCAGTACAGATCGATCCGTTGGAGGACATCAAGGCCCGTATTTATGCGGAGGTGGACCCGGAAGCGCCCTCTACCCTCAAGGATGGCGGTGTCATTGCCAAAGGCTACCATGCCGAGGTGGACGAACTGCGTTCCATCCGCGACAATACCAAGGGCGTTCTGGCGCAGCTGGAAGCCCGCCTGCGGCAGGAGACCGGCATCCCCAAGCTGAAGATCGGCTATAACCATGTGTTTGGCTACTTCATCGAGGTAAGCAACTCCTATAAGAGCATGGTGCCGGAGACCTACATCCGCAAGCAGACCCTAACTTCCGGCGAACGCTACATCACGCAGGAACTGAAAGAGCTGGAAAGCAAGATCTTAGGTGCCCACGAACGGCTCATCACGCTGGAGCACCGCCTGTTCAGCGAACTGCTGGAAAGCATCAGCGCTCAGCTGGACCGCATCCAGCGCACGGCAAATGCGGTGGCCCAGCTGGATGTGCTCACGGCGCTGGCGCAGGTGGCAGCGGAAAACAACTACTGCCGTCCCATCGTGGACGACAGTGACGAGCTGACCATCACCGAGGGCCGTCACCCTGTAGTGGAGCAGATGCTGAAAGGCAGCCTGTTTGTGCCCAATGATACCACCCTGAACTGTGGTGCAGACCGCTGCCTGATCATCACCGGCCCCAACATGGCAGGTAAATCCACGTACATGCGCCAGAATGCACTGATTGCGCTGATGGCGCAGATCGGCTCCTTTGTACCGGCTTCCAGCTGCCATGTGGGTGTGGTGGATGCCATTTTCACTCGCATCGGTGCGTCGGACGACCTGTCTGCCGGTCAGTCCACCTTTATGGTGGAGATGACCGAGGTAGCGGAGATCCTGAAAAATGCCACCGCCAAAAGCCTTGTGGTGCTGGACGAGATCGGCCGCGGCACTTCCACCTTTGACGGCATGAGCATTGCCCGCGCCGTAGTGGAGCACATTGCAGACCCCGCCAAGGGCCTTGGCTGCAAGACTCTGTTTGCCACCCACTACCACGAGCTGACCGAACTGGAAGGCGGCGTGGACGGCGTAAAAAACTACAATATTGCGGTAAAAAAACGCGGCGAGGACATCACCTTCCTGCGCCGCATCGTGCGCGGCCCGGCGGATGACAGCTACGGCATCGAGGTGGCAAAGCTGGCAGGCCTGCCCGGCAGTGTGACCCGCCGCGCCCATGAGGTGCTGCGCGCGCTGGAAGCAACTGCACCTAAAAATAAAGTAGAGCAGATGGATTTTGATGCCCTGCAGGAGTATAACTCTCCGGCTGTGCCCAGCGAGATGATGGACAAGCTGGAAGCTCTGGATGTGGAAACACTCACCCCCATTGAGGCTTTGAACTTCCTCTACGAGCTGAAAAAGACCCTGAAGGGCAGCCTGAACAGATGAAACTGCTCTACCTGACCCAGACCATACAAGGAGGGAAAACACCATGGCAGTGATCCATGTTCTGGATAAGCACACAGCCGAGCTGATCGCAGCCGGTGAGGTGGTCGAACGTCCGGCATCCGTTGTTAAGGAGCTGCTGGAAAACTCCATTGATGCCGGTGCCACGCAGGTGACCGTCAGCATTGAATCCGGCGGTGTCAAGCTGATCGAGATCAGCGATAACGGCACCGGCATCGAGGCAGAATATATCTCCACGGCGTTTATCCGCCACGCCACCAGCAAAATTGAAACACCGGACGATCTGACCAACATCCATACGCTTGGCTTCCGCGGTGAAGCACTGGCATCCATTGCCAGCGTGGCCCGTGTAGAGCTGACCACCCGAACCGAGGTGGACGAGTTTGCCACGGTCTACCGCATTGAGGGCGGGGAAGAGGTCTCTCGTGAGCCGGGTGCCAGAGCTGTGGGCACCACCATCCGGGTAAAGGATCTGTTTTACAACACGCCTGCCCGCATGAAGTTCCTCAAAAAGGACTCCTCCGAGGGCACCTTTGTGTCGGATACAGTTACCCATGTGGCGCTCAGTCACCCGGAAGTCAGCGTCAAATTCATCCGTGAGGGCAAGCTGCAGTATGTCACGCCCGGCGACGGCCAGCTGCGCGGTGCAGCCTATGCGGTGCTGGGCCGGGAGTTCAGCCGGGACCTCATTGAGCTGAAAAATCAGGAGGGCGTGTACCGCATCACCGGTCTGGTCACCCCGCCCAAAAGCTGCCGCGCCAGCCGAAGCATGCAGCATTTTTACATCAATGGCCGCTATGTGCGCAACCGCACCATGATGGCCGGTATGGAGATGGCGTTCAAGGGTACCATGATGCAGGGCAAGTTCCCGGGCGGCATTCTGCTGCTGGAAATGCCGGCCGACCTTGTGGATGTCAATGTGCATCCGGCCAAGATCGAAGCCCGCTTTGCCCGCGAAAATGATGTTTTTGATGTGGTGTATCATGCCGTCAAGCTGGCATTGGCTCAGCCCGGCACCGGTGAACGGCTTTTTACTTTTGAAGCAGACAAAGAAGAAAAAGCTGAAAATTTAAAAAAAGACACTGATATAATCAAAAATGATGTAAAGAACAATAACTTTACAGGTCTTTCCGCGATCATTCGGGGGCAGGCAGACCCGGGCGTTCTGCCACAGCAGCACTGGGAACCGGCAAAACCCGCCGCAGCACCGCAGCAGCCTGCCCCGTCTGCTGCAATGCAAATACCGACAGCACCCAGTGTGCCGCGCTGGAAAGGCAGTGCTCAGAACGAGGATATGCTGGATCCGTTCGTGACCCTTCACAGCCCGAAGCTGGAAACGACAAAGGCACCAGAGCCGTTCCGTGCGGCAGCAAGTGAAACACAGCTGGATGTGGAACTGGAATTTGGTGAGACAAAACTGCATTCGCCTCAAGACCATATGGCAGCGTGGAACCCTGCGCAGGAAGCACCAAAGGAAGAACCTGAGAGTGCACCCTGTGCAGAAAAAGAACCGGATGCGCCGGAAGCGGCAGAACAGGAAACTATACTGGCCGAGCCGGAGCAGATGAACTTTGATCCGACGGCGGATCAGCCGGAGCCGCTGCGCTATGTGGGCGAGGTGTTCAGAACATATATCCTTGCAGAACGCGGCGACGAGCTGTGCCTGATCGATAAACACGCTGCCCACGAGCGCCAGCTGTACGAAAAACTGGCCGCGAACTACGGCAATGTGCCCAGCCAGATGCTGCTGGAACCTGCTGCCATCGACCTTGCTGCGGAGGAAAAGCAGGCCCTGCTGGATAACATTCCTCTGCTGGAAAATGCGGGCCTTGAGATCGCGGACTTTGGCGGCAATACCGTGGTGCTGCGCGCGGTGCCCGCAGATGTGGAGCCGCAGAATACGGAAAGTCTGCTGGTGGAGATCGCAAATAAGCTGCTCAAGGGCGGCCATGATGCGCTGAACGAGCACACCGAGTGGGTGCTGCATTCCATCTCCTGCCGTGCAGCCATCAAGGCGGGGGACAAGTCCTCGCCGCAGGAACTGCTGGCGCTGGCCGAAAAGATCCTTTCCGGCGAGGTGCCGCCGTTCTGCCCGCATGGCCGCCCCTGCGTACTCAAATTGACCCGGAAGGAGCTGGAAAAGCAGTTTGGACGCATCGTATAAACATCCCGTGGTGGCCGTCGTCGGCCCTACCGCAACCGGAAAGACGGCGTTGGGCGTAGAGCTTGCAAAACATTTTTCCGGCGAGGTCATCAGCTGTGATTCCATGCAGATCTATAAAGGTCTGGACATAGGCACGGCAAAGGTGACACCGGAGGAGACCTGCGGTATCCCGCATCACGGCGTGGATATCCTTACGCCGGACAAAGCTTTCAGCGTGGCAGACTTTACCGCCATGGCCGGAAAGCTGGAAGAAGAGATCTCTGCCCGGAAGAAGCTGCCCATCCTTGTGGGCGGCACAGGGCTGTATGTTCAGAGCTTTCTGTATGGGGTGCGCTTTACAGAGGAAAAAGCACCTGCCGGTCTGCGGGAGCAACTGGCGGCGGAACTGGCTGCAAAAGGCGGTGCTGCCATGTACGAAGAACTGAAGCAGGCCGACCCGGAAGCTGCTGCGGCTATCCACCCGAACAATCAGGTGCGGGTGCTGCGCGCGCTCGAACATTATCGTGCCACCGGCAAAAAGCTGAGCGAACAGAAGGCAGAGTCTCTCCCACCGGAGCGGCCCTACCGCAGCCTGATCCTCGGTCTGGATTTCCCAGAGCGCGCGGTACTTTACCGCCGCATTGACCTACGTGTGGACAAAATGCTGGAAGCGGGCCTTATAAAGGAAGCGGAGCATGTCTGGCAGAACCGGGAAAGCTTCCGCACGGCAGCGCAGGCCATCGGATACAAGGAGTTCTTTCCGTATTTTGAGCAGACGGCTCCACTGGAAGCCTGCACGGAAAAGCTCAAGCAGGCGTCCCGCAACTATGCCAAGCGCCAGCTGACCTGGTTCCGCCATATGGACGGTGTGGTCTGGCTGGATGCCGGTGCACCGGATGCAGTGCAGACTGCCATCCGCAAAACGAGCGAATTTTTAGCGAAAGGATGATCGATATGCCGGATGAGACCCAGAAGGAACGCCATGCACCGCATGTGCTTACCACTCTGGCAGGCGTGCTGATCGCGTTTCTGCTGCTGGCAGCAATTTATGTGGTGTATCAGGCCGCACATATCCTGTTCCCGCAGAATGTTTATGAGACTGCGCTGCCTGCGGTTATTTCGGATACGGTGGAAGCCGACGGAGTTCTGCTGTTCGACGAAAGCTATGTGGCAGGCAGCGGGAATCTTGGATATCTTGCTGCCGACGGCGAGCGCGTTTCAGCGGGCACCGCAGTGGCAGAGGTGTACAGCAACGCTTCTCAGGCTTCGCTGCGCCTGCAGCTGAACCAGCTGAATGATCAGATCGACCTGCTGCAAAAATCGCAGAACACTTCTGCGCTGCAGCTGGATACCCTTTTAAAAGAACGTTCTTCTGCGCTGTATGACCTGCTGGATACGCTGGACGACAGCGATTATGAAGCGGTGGATGATGATGCCAATGCCTACCTGCTGGCCCAGAACAAGCTCTGGGTGGTAACGGGCGAAGCTGCAAACTTTACCGATCAGATCACTGCGCTGGTCCAGCAGTCCCAGAGCGTGCAGGCGCAGCTGGGCAGCCCGGCGCAGATCACTGCACCGCAGACCGGCTATTTTGTGCGCTCTTCCAGCAGCGGACGGCTCAATGCCAGTGCCGATGATATCCTTGCACTGAACGCACAGGAGCTGCAGGGCTATCTGCAGTCCGACCCATTGCTGGCACTGGACGGCTGCGCCGGTAAGATCGTGGCAGGGTTCACATGGCGCTATGTGGGCGTGTGCACTGCAAAGCAGGGCGAAAAGCTGCTGGGTCAGAACGGCAAGCCGCTGAGCACAGCGGTGGAGATCAGCTTCCCGGGTCAGGTGGAGAACAGCCTCAAGGCCACCGTCACCGAGGTGGAGATCGATCAGGACAGCGGCCTTGCCCGCTTTGTGCTTGCCTGCAACTCCATCAACGGCGATGTGCTTTGCCTGAACCGGGCTGCAGCACGCATCTCGGTAGGAGAGCGCAGCGGCCTGCGGGTGCCTGCTGCGGCTGTGCACTATTTAAAAGAGGATGGCACCGAGGCACAAACGCAGGGCGAAAACTACATTCCCGGTGTGTACGTGAAACTTGGCAACATTGCCCGCTTCTGCCGGATCGACCCGGTGGACGCAGACCATCCACTCATCACGGACGGCGATTACATCCTTGTTCTGCCCGAAGGGACCGAGGGCTCGGTCAGCAAGGTGAGGCTTTATGACGAAATAATCGTTTCCGGACAAAATTTGTATGATGGAAAGCTTTTGTAGTTATTGACATCTGAGGCAAAAAATCCGATAATAGATAAAGCTATTATTTGCATCTATTTGCAAAGAACGCCAGGCAGCGCCATGCTGCCCGAATGAAAGGAGCAGATTGTATGTCTTTGCTTGACAGCATTAAGAAAGGTCTGTTTGACCAGGAAGACGATTACGAGGATCAGTACATTGACGATGGCCCCCAGATGGTAAACAATAACAATGGCACCGGCCTTGGTGCTGACGACGAAAATGAAGAGCCTGTTGAGGGTGCCAAGAAGAACGGCAAGGTGGTCAACATCAATGCCACCACTCAGCTCAAGGTCGTTCTGGTCAAGCCTGAGCGTTTTGAGGATGCCAGTACCATTGCTGACCACCTGAACAACAAGCGCACCGTGGTGCTCAATCTGGAGTCCACCAACAAGGAAGTGTCCCGCCGTCTGGTGGATTTCCTGTCCGGTGTTGCATATGCAAACAATGGCCAGATCAAGCGCGTGGCCAACAGCACCTTCATCATCACTCCGTACAACGTGGATATCATGGGTGATCTGCTGGACGAGCTGGAGAACAATGGCGCGTTCTATTGATCCGCAGCCCAAGGCGGCGCGCGGGTTCATCCCTGCGCGTACCGATGAAGAACGCTATCTCATGCGCCATATCGAGGACTTGGCCCACACGGCCTTTTCCCGGGACATTGCGCGGTATTCGGCTTTCCTGAGTGACCGCGAGCAGGACTTGGCCCGCGCGGCACTGGGCCGTGCCGGTGTGCAGGAGGGCTTCCGGTTTGAGGGCGGCTGGCTGAATGCGGAGCGCAGGGTGCTCTGTATCGAGCCGGAGTACAGCTGCGGCGAAGCACCCATCTGCTGTGTGCGGCTGCAATGCCATGCACAGGCGGGGGCTGCGCTGCCCGCCCACAAGGATTACCTGGGCAGTCTGATGGGCCTTGAGCTGCGGCGCGAGGCGCTGGGAGATATCGTTCTGCCGGAGGATCAGCCGGGCACAGCTTATGTGTTTGCGCTGGAACCGGCAGCACAGCTGATCTGCCGGGAACTGTTTCAGGCTGGACACACGGAGCTGACCACGGAACTGCTGACGCTGGACGAGGTGCCGCAGTTTCCGCAGGCGGAGCGTGAGATGCACAGTGCAACGGTATCGTCCCTGCGGCTGGACGCTGTGCTGGCAGCTATGCTGCACTGCAGCCGAGGACAGGCTTCGGAACTGATCGAGGCGGGCAGGGTGGAGATCAACCACCTGCCGGCGGATAAACCTCATGCGCAGGTATATGAGGGCGATGTGTTCACGGTGCGCGGCAAGGGCCGCTTCAACCTGACTGCACTGCCCGGCAAAAGCAGAAAAGATCGGTCAATCATCGAATTTTTTCAATATTAAAAGCAACGGGAGGAAATGACTATGCTGACTCCGCAGGATGTCCGTTCTGTGCAATTTGAGAAAAACCTCCGCGGCTACCGCACAGAGGACGTAGACCGTTTTCTGGATAAGGTGGAAGAACAGCTGCGGGAAGACGATGCGCAGGCGGAACAGCTTCGCAAGCAGATTGCGGACCTGACTGCTGAAAACCAGAAGCTGCACGATGAACTGAAGAGCTTTGAGGCAGATGGTGAAATGCTCAAGAGCGCGCTGATCAATGCACAGCGCATGGGCGAAAATGTCATCCGCGAAGCAAACCAGAAAGCAGAAGAGATCATCCATCGTGCAAATCTGCGCGGTGATGATATCATCCGCGATGCCAACGAACTGCTGCAGAAGGCAAACGACCGTGCAGACGAGATCGAGAACGAAGCAAACGAGAAGCGCCTTGCAGAGGAGCGCGAGTATGACCGCGTGCGTCTGGAAGTGACCCGCTTCAAGTCTGATGTGCTCAACCTGTACCGCAGCCATGTGGAGTCGCTGAGCCGTCTGCCGGAGTTCCAGAAGGAAACGGCTGCACAGGATGCCGAACAGGCAGAGCCTGCTGCAGAGGAAAGTGAGCCTGCCGCTGCAGCCCAGCCGCAGGCAGCGGACGTGCAGGAGCCGGAAGCAGAGCCTGCACAGCCCGCACAGGAAGATGCAGAACCTGCTGCCGTTGTTGAAAATGACGACGACAAGGCAGCTGACAGCAGCGAGGATTTCTGGGCAAAGGATGAGAGCCAGCTCAAGCTGGACCCGCCGCCCGCGCCTCCTGCTGATTTTAAGCCGGACGAGCCGGACTACGATGCTTTTCAGGGTGTCAAGTTCAGCGAGTAAGGCAACCCCATAAGGAAATATAGAGGAGAGTGTAAACCATTGGCTAAGAACAAATCGCAGTACGATAGTACTCTGAACCTGCCCAAGACCCTGTTTGAAATGCGTGCCGGCCTGCCCAAGAAGGAGCCGGTCATGCTGAAGGATTGGGACGACAACGACCTGTACAATCAGCTCATGAAGCACAACGAGGGCAAGCCGCAGTTCATCCTGCACGACGGCCCTCCGTACGCAAACGGCAATATCCACATGGGTACTGCCCTGAACAAGATCATCAAGGATATCATTATCCGCGATAAGAACATGGAGGGCTTTCAGGCTCCCTATGTGCCCGGCTTTGATACCCACGGCCTGCCCATCGAGCTGAAGGCTCTGTCCTCCGTCGGTGATAAGAAGAAGGACATTTCCAAGCTGGAACTGCGCCAGATCTGCGAAAAGTTTGCTACCGAGCACATCGATATCATGAGCGACCAGTTCAAGCGTCTGGGCGTTATCGGCGATTTCGAGCATCCGTATCTGACCCTGAAGCCTGAGTTCGAGGCACGCCAGATCGAGATCTTTGGCGAGATGGCAAAGAAGGGCTACATCTACAAGGGCCTGAAGCCCGTGTACTGGTGCCCGGACTGCCGCACGGCTCTGGCAGAGGCCGAGATCGAGTACGGCGAGGACGACTGCGATTCCATCTTCGTGCGTTTCCACGTCTCTCAGGACCCCAACGGTGTGCTGGCAAAGCACGGCATCCCGATGGACAAGACCTACTTCGTCATCTGGACCACCACCACTTGGACTCTGCCCGCTAACGAGGCGATCTGCCTGAACGGCCAGTTCGAGTACTCCTTCGTCAAGATCGGCGATGAGTTCCACATCATGGCCACCGAACTGGTCAAGAGCGTCATGGATGCCTGCCACATCGAGAACTACGAGATCGTGGGTGAGCCGGTCTCCGGTGCCGAGTTTGAGCTGATGCGCTACAACCACGTCTACCTGCCCAAGGAGGGCTGGGTCATTCTGGGCGATCACGTCACGCTGGAAAGCGGTTCCGGCTGTGTCCATACCGCAGGCGGCCACGGCGTGGACGACTTCAACGTCTGCCAGAAGTATCCGCAGGTGCCCATCACCGTCCCCGTGGACGATGGCGGCTATCTGACCGAGCTGGCCGGTAAGTATGCAGGTCAGCGCGTGTGGGCTGCCAACAAGACCATTCTGGCCGATTTGACCGAGTCCGGTGCTGTCATGGGTCAGGTGCACATCAAGCATCAGTACCCGCACTGCTGGCGCTGCCATCACCCCATCATCTTCCGTGCAACGGAACAGTGGTTCTGCTCCATCGCAAAGTTCCGCGAGGATGTCTACAAGGCCATCGACACCGTTACCTGGATGCCGGATTGGGGCCATGACCGCATGAAGGGCATGGTGCGCGACCGCAACGACTGGTGCATCAGCCGCCAGCGCACCTGGGGTGTGCCCATCCCCGCATTCTATTGCAAGAAGTGCGGCACCTACCACATCACCGATGCCACCATCAAGGCTGTCAGCGACCTGTTCCGCAAGGAAGGTTCCGATGCATGGTATAAGTACGAAGCCGAGCAGATCATCCCCGCAGGCGAAGTGTGCGAAAAGTGCGGTGCTTCCGAGTGGACCAAGGACACCGACATCATGGACGTCTGGTTCGACTCCGGCTCCACCCACGCCGCTGTGCTGGAGGAGCGTCCGGAACTGCGCTTCCCGGCTGATATGTATATGGAGGGCGGCGACCAGTTCCGCGGCTGGTTCCAGTCCAGCCTGCTGACCAGCGTTGCAAGCAAGGGCTGCGCACCCTATAAGTCTGTTCTGTGCCACGGCTGGGTCGTGGATGAGCAGGGCAAGCAGATGCACAAGAGCGCCGGCAACGGCGTGGAGCCCAGCGAGATCATCAAGGACTACGGCGCTGATATCATCCGTCTGTGGGTGGCTTCTTCCGACTACACCGTGGATGTGCGTGCCGGCAAGAACATCTTCAAGCAGCTGAGCGAGGCTTACCGCAAGATCCGCAACACCGCCCGCTTCATTCTGGGCAATCTGGACGGCTTTGATCCCAACACCGACTGTGTGGCTGACGATCAGCTGCAGGAGATCGACCGCTGGGCACTGGCTGCTCTGGATGACCTGATGGTCAACACCAGCGCAGGCTACGCTGTGTACGACTTCAACAAGGTCTATCATGCAGTGTACAACTTCTGCGTTGTTGCAATGTCCAACTTCTATCTGGATGTGACCAAGGATCGCCTGTACTGCACCAACGGCGCAGGCCGCAAGGCTGCTCAGACCACCATGTACAAGATCCTTGTGGCTCTGGACAAGATCATTGCTCCTATCCTGTGCTTCACCAGTCAGGAGATCTGGGACTTCATGCCCAAGACCGAGGGCATGAACCAGTACGTTGTCTTTGAGGAGATGCCCAAGGCCGGCCAGTATGCCGCCGATGAAGCCTTCAAGGCAAAGTGGGCACAGCTGATCGCCGTCCGTGACGAGGTGAAGAAGGTTCTGGAGCAGGCCCGTGCCGAAAAGGTCATCGGTGCTTCTCTGGAGGCTGCCGTCACCCTGTACTGCAATGATACTGTGTACAGCCTGCTCAACAGCATCCCCATGGACGAGCTGGCCGACCTGATGATCGTCTCTCAGGTAGAGCTGGTCAAGGGCGAAGGCGGCGCTGCAAGTGCTGTCGAGGGCCTGGGTGTTGCTGCTGCACATGCCACCGGCGAAAAGTGCGAGCGCTGCTGGAAGTATTCTTCTTCCATCGGCAGCCATGCCGCACATCCCACCCTGTGCGCACGCTGCGCCAGCGTTGTGGAAGCCTAAGCGTTCCGCATAAAACAATGTTTTAAAGGGCGGCGCTCCCTTATACCGGGGAGCGCCGTTTTTTATACTGAATGATTTTGGGAGTATCCTATGGCATTTGTTGTTTTTAATCTGCTCGCGGCTGCGGCACTCATTGGCATCGATCAGGTCATCAAGCTGTGGGCCACAAATGTGCTGCAGCCCGTTGGTGCAATGCCGCTGATCCCCCATGTGGTGGAGCTGCGGTTCGTGCTCAACCCGGGCATGGCGTTCAGCCTGCTCAGCGGCAAGCAGCTGTTCCTCATCATCGCTACCAGCATAGCGCTGATCCTTGTGGCCTACGGGCTGTTCTTCCGCAGCCGCGGCAGATACCTGCAGCAGGCCGCACTGCTGCTGATCCTTGCCGGCGGTGTCGGCAACCTGATCGACCGTGTGCTCAACGGCGAGGTGGTGGACTACATCAATCTGCTGTTCATGCAGTTTGCGGTGTTCAATTTTGCGGATATCTGCGTGTGTGTGGGCGTGGGCCTCTGGGTGCTGGTAATTTTTCTGGAAGAGCTGCACGCTGAGAACGGGCAGTCCCCGAAGGAGCAGTGAGCCATGGAACAGCGTGAATTTGTGGTGGAGCAGGAGACGGCAGGCCAGCGCATCGACCGCTTTCTGAGCGGTGAGGACACCGGCCTTTCCCGGTCTGCTCTGCAGGCGCTGGTGGCCGACGGTCATGTGTTGTGCAACGGCAAGCTGGTCGCCAAAAGCCTGAAGCTCAAGGCGGGCGACACCATCCTTTTGGAAATTCCGGACGCAAAGCCCATTGAGGCCGTGCCGCAGGACATCCCGCTGGAAATCGTCTATGAGGACGAGCATCTGCTGGTAGTCAACAAGCCCAAAGGCATGGTGGTGCACCCGGCTCCCGGCAACCCGGACGGCACGCTGGTGAACGCGCTGCTGTGGCACTGCAAGGGAAGCCTGTCCGGTATCGGCGGCGAGATCCGCCCCGGCATCGTGCACCGCATCGATAAGGACACCAGCGGACTGCTGGTGGTGGCAAAGGACGATGCAACGCACATCGGCCTTTCCCAGCAGATGGCGGTGCACAGTGTGGAGCGCGCGTATCGCACCATCGTGTACGGCGGCTTTGCACAAGATGAGGGCTTTGTGGAAAGCAATCTGGGCCGCAGCAAGACCGACCGCAAAAAGATGGCGGTCTACCCGGCCAGTGAGCCGCACACCAAATATGCCTATACCGGCTATCAGGTGCTGGAACGGCTGAACAACTTTACCATGCTGGAATGCCGTCTGAAGACCGGCCGCACCCATCAGATCCGCGTGCACATGGCATCCATCCAGCACCCGGTGGCGGGCGACCCGGTATATGGCCCGCACAATTGCATCACCAGCCTGCACGGCCAGTGCCTGCACGCCAAAACGCTGGGCTTTGTGCACCCAATCACCGGCGAACATCTGCGGTTCGATTCGGAATTGCCGGAATACTTCACTCGTTTTCTTGCAACGCTCAGGAGGGGAACGGTATGAACCATCTTTCTTCAACGCTTGTACTGTGTGATCTGGACCATCTGCTTTTGGGTGCCGACGGCAACCTGACGCAGGTGGTGCGGGATGTGCTGCAGCTGTTCGTCCGCCGCGGCGGACGTTTTACGGTGTTTTCCCAGCGCACGCCGCGGGCAGTGCGGTCCATTCTGGGCAGTGTGCGGCTCAGCGCTCCTGCGCTGGTGTGCGGCGGTGCCATGGCCTACCATTTTGCCGATGGCACCCGCCAGCCGCTGTGCACCTTTGCCGGGCAGGATGCCGACCTGTTCGCCCGCCTGCCGGTGGCAGAGGGCGTGGGCATTGCCCTGCAGATGACCGACGGTACCACCCGCGTGCTGCGCATGAGCGAGGCATTGGAGTGTCATCTGCGGCAGGAATGGACCCCTTATCTGCTGGCAAACGCGGCAGACATCAAGGGGGAAGAAGTGCTGCGGGTGCTGCTGTATCAGGACAGCAAGGCAGTGCCCATGATCTCGCTGCTGGAAAAATCTCTGGGCGACCGCACAGCGGTGCTGCTGGGCGAGCGTGCCGCAGCGGATACGCTGATCCTGACCCCCAGAACCGTCTCTGGCCGTGAAATGCTGGATGCCGTGTGTATGCCGGTGGGCATCGACCCGGAAGATGTGCTGGTACTTGCCGGAGGGCTGCCTATGCTGGACATGGTGCGCGCTTCCAGCCAGAGCACCGCAGCTGCGGATGCCCCGGCTGAGCTGCGTCTTGCTGCCCAAAAGGTCACTTTGACCGATGCTGCGGCAGGTTCTGCAGTGGAAGTGCTGTACCGTATGGTGCGGGATGCTGAAAATTTGGCGTAAAATTTGTGCAAGGCTTCTGCAAATTCTTTCGCAGAAGCCTTTCTTTTTGGAGGAAAGTCAGGTACAATGAGAGAAACGCATCTTCTGGTCCTGCAAAAGAAGGAAAAACTCTTTCTTGCGCTGTCGCTGGCGGCGGTGGTTTTGTGCACAGTGCTGGCCTTTGGCTTTGCCGTGCCGCTGCAGGCTGCCGAACCGCAGGTCCTGCCGGATACGACCGGGCTGGAACAGTATGTGCTGGTGGATCTGAACACTGCCGATCTCTCTGCGCTGTGCACACTGCCGGGCGTAGGGGAAAAGCGCGCACAGACGATTCTGGATTACCGGACGCAGAATGGCCCGTTTGAACGGGTAGAAGATGCAGCCGATGTTCCGGGCCTGACACAGACCATTGTGGATTCCTGGGCAGGAATGGCAACCGTGAGCTGAGCCGCAGCCGGCGGCCCGGCGCAGCAAAAAGGGGAATGATTATGAGTGACGATACCATTTTTATCAACCGGGAACTGAGCTGGCTGGATTTCAACCGGCGCGTTCTTGCGCTGGGCAAAGATAAAAATGTTCCGCTTGCAGAGCGGGTCAAATTTCTTGCGATCTACGGCTCCAATCTGGACGAGTTTTTTATGGTGCGCGTGGGTTCTCTGCAGGAGCGCGCCAATCTGGAACAGGAACAGGGCAAAAAGGTCAAGAGGGAAAACAAGACCAACATGTCCGCGGCGGAACAGCTGACTGCCATCATGCCCAAAACGGCACAGCTGCAGGAGGAGTGCGATAAATACTACGCAAAGGCGCTGGAAGCACTGGCGGAGTGCGGCTGGCGCAAGGTGGATCTTGACCACTTGTCCAAGGAGGACGAGCACTTCTGGAAGAAGTACTTCCAAACGGAGCTGTTCCCCATCCTCAGCCCGCAGATCGTGGATAACCGCCATCCGTTCCCATTCCTGCGCAATCAGGAGATTTACCTTGGCGTTCTGCTCAAGGAAAAACACCCGGCAGGGCAGAGCCTTGGCATCATTCCCATTTCCAGCCAGATGGAACGGATGCACGTTGTAAAAAAAGACGGCGAAACGCAGTTTGCACTTACCGAAGAGCTGGTGCTGCACTTTGCGGCCAGCATCTTTGGCAAAGAGACGATTCAGGAAAAATGTCTCTTCCGTGTTACCCGCAATGCGGATATCGACGTAAAAGAGGGCATGATGGATCATGATATCGACTACCGCGAGATCATGACCGAGCTGCTCAAGCGCCGCCGCAAGCTGGCTGCGGTGCGTCTGCAGATCACGCCTGCCCCGGCCCCGGAGGTAGAACGCCTGCTGTGCAACCGTCTGCTGCTCACCCATAAACGGGTGTTCGAGCAGAAAAGCCCGCTGGATCTGAGCTTTTTCTACAAGCTCACCGGCCGCATGGAAGCGGAGGGGCGGCCGGAACTGTTCTACCCGGCTGCACGGCCCATGCTGCCGCCGCCGGACTACGACCTTGCCGCTGAGGTGCAGAAGCACGATGTGCTGCTCAGCTACCCGTACCAGTCCATCCGGCCCTTCATTGCCATGCTCAAAAAGGCTGCCCATGATCCTGAGGTCATTTCCATCAAAATGACCTTGTACCGTATGGCGCGGGAGTCCCAGATCGTGCAGGCGCTGATGGAAGCCGCTGAGAACGGCAAAGAGGTGGTGGCGCTGGTGGAGCTGCGCGCCCGCTTTGACGAGCAGAACAATATCGACTGGTCGAAGCAGCTGGAAAGCGCAGGCTGTACGGTCATTTATGGCTTTGATGATTATAAAGTGCACTCCAAGCTGACCCTTATCACCAAAAAGAGCAAAGAGGGCTACTCTTATATCACCCAGATCGGCACCGGAAACTACAACGAAAAGACCAGTGAGCTTTACACGGACTACTCCTTCATTACGGCAGACCATGGCATTGGCGAGGAAGCTTCCAATGTGTTCCAGAACCTTGCCGTGCAGAAGCTGACTGAGGAGAGCGACCGGATGCTGGTAGCACCGCTGCGCTTCAAGAGCGTATTGCTGGAAGAGATGGATCGTGTCATTGCCGCCGCCCACATGGGCCGTCCGGCATCCATGATCCTGAAAAACAATTCCATCAGCGACCGGGATATCATCCTCAAGCTGCAGGAAGCCAGCTGTGCCGGTGTGCGCATTGATATGATCGTGCGCGGCATCTGCTGCGTGCGCGCCGGCGTGCCCGGCAAGACGGAGAACCTGCATATCCGCAGCCTTGTGGGTCGTTATCTGGAGCATGGCCGCATTTACAGCTTCTTCGATGGTGCACATACCCGCATCTATATTGCATCCGGCGATTTCCTCACCCGCAACACCGAGTGCCGCGTGGAGGTGGGCGTGCGCGTGGAGGATCCCGTGCTGGTGCGGAAGCTTACCGACATTCTGCAGCTGCAGCTGCGGGATAATGTCAATGCCCGCGAGATGCGCCCGGACGGCAGCTACCAGAAGGTAAAGCCCGCTGAGGGCGAAGCACTGGTGAACGGCCAGATGGGCATGTATGAGCTGTTGAAAAATGACTGGACGCAGCCGGAGCCTTGGAGGCTTTCTGCCGCTGTGCAGGAAAAACAGCCTGAACCTTCTGCCGAAGCAGCAAAGCCAGAACCTGCGAAAACGGAAGCGGCTCCCGCTGCAAAACAGGCAGAAGTTTCTCACCCGGAATCTGCTGCGGCACCGGAAAGCGGCGACCGCTTTGACCAGCTGGAACAGATGGTCAATCATAAAAAGCGTACAGAGCCGCAGCTTGCCCCTGCAGCCAAGCCGATAAAGCCGGTGGTGGTGGAGACACCCTCCCCCAGAAGCCGCCTGAAACGGATTTTGGATTTCTTCAGGTTACGCAGATAATATTTGCAAGACCCGACAGAGCAAACCCTCTGCCGGGTCTTTTTGCGTGTTTGCCTGCATAAATAAAAAGCAAACGGAAGGCGGGAGGCAGAAGGTGCGGGCAAAGCGATGGGGACGAGCCGGGCACGGCAGGGAGCAGCCCAGACGGAGGGTGATTTTTCTGGCAGTTTTAGCCGGACTGCTGGTGTGCGTGGTGCTTCCGGTGCGGGCGCAGAAAAAAACGGGGAAGCTCTGTTTCCCGCTGGACACCACACAGTACCGTGTTTCGGACGGATACGGCTGGCGGCAGGATCCTTTTACCGGGGAAAGAACGTTCCATAAGGGCATTGATCTTGCCTGTGCAGAGGAAACGGAAGTGCTTGCTGCGGAAGGCGGTGCGGTGGTGCAGGCATACCGCAGCACAAGCTATGGCACCTGTCTGCGTGTTCTCCATACAGATGGCAGCGAGTCACTTTACGCCCATTTGCAGTACGCCTATGTCCGCACGGGCGAGGTGGTGGAAGCAGGGCAGCTGCTGGGCGCAGCAGGGCGCAGCGGGCGCGCTACGGGAGCACACCTGCATTTTGAACTGTACCGGCAGGGAACAGCCTGTGACCCGGCGGATGCGCTGGGCCTTTCCTCATGAAGCTGCATGATTCCCGGCAGCTGGGGCCGCTGGTGTTCCGCGACCCGCTGCTTTTGTGTAGCGCACTGTATTTTCTGCTCTACTTTGATGCAAGCGGCTTTCTGCGGCTGGGGCTGCTGGCGGCGTTCCTGCACGAGTGCGGGCACATTCTGGTGTATTGTGTGTTTCTGCGCCGCTTTCCGGTCATTGAGGTGACCATGACTGGCTTTTGTATGCGGATGGACGCTCCGGCCCGGGGCCTTTCACCGGGGCGGCTCTTCTGGCTGGCTGCTGCAGGCCCGGCGGTCAATTTCATGCTGGCAGGCATCTGGGCACTGCGGCTGGAACAGGAACTGACCATCCGCGGCAGTGCCTTCTGGGCGGCAAATCTGCTGACCGGGGGATTCAATCTGCTGCCCGTTCCACCGCTGGATGGGGCGCAGCTGGCATCCTGCCTGTGCGAAATGCGGCGTGCAGGCAAAAAGTTTAAGGGAAATGATTGAAAAAACAGCTCATTTCGGGTACAATAAAATGACGTGTAAAAATGGACTGTTTATTGGAGGACTCGATGTTTGATCCAAAACTGAAAGAAGCACTGGGACGGGTACAGAAGCCTGGTCGTTATACCGGCGGAGAACCCGGCAGTGTATATAAGGACAAAGAAAAAGTGGATGTTCGCTTTGCGTTCTGCTTTCCGGACACCTATGAGGTAGGTATGTCCTTCCTCGGCGAAAAGATCCTGTATGAGCTGCTCAACAGCCACGAAAACTGGTGGTGCGAGCGTGCTTTTATGCCGTGGCTGGATATGAAGGCTGAGATGGAGCGTCTTGGTCTGCCGCTCTACACCATGGAGAGCAAGGATCCGCTCACCGCTTTTGATGCAGTGGGCTTCACCCTGCAGTACGAGCTTTCCTATACCAATATTCTGGCCATGCTGGATTTGGCGGGCATCCCGTTCTATTCCAGAGATCGCGATGAAAGCTGGCCGCTGATCGTGGCGGGTGGCCCCTGCGCCTGCAACGCGGAACCCATTGCGGACTTTTTTGATGTGGTCCAGCTGGGTGAGGGCGAAAACCAGCTGCCCGGCATCTGCGCCGAGATCGAAAAGGCCAAAAAAGAGGGCGGCGTTTCCAAAAAGGAACTGCTGCTGCGCATTGCAAAGATCCCCGGCGTCTATATCCCGGCGTTCTACGATGTGGAGTATTACGAGGATGGCCGGGTCAAGGCCATCACCCCCAATGAGCCGGGCATCCCGGCGCGCATCACCAAGGCGATCATCAAGGACCTGAACGAGTTTGCCCCGCCTACGAATTTCGTGGTGCCCATGGTGGGTGCCATTCAGGACCGCGCCAGCATCGAGGTGCTGCGCGGCTGTGTGCGTGGTTGCCGTTTCTGTCAGGCGGGCTTTCTGTACCGTCCCATGCGCCAGCGTGACGCGGGCCTTCTGAACAGGGCGGCGCAGGAGCTGTGCGCTAACACCGGCTATGAAGAACTGAGCCTTTCCAGCCTGTCCACCTCTGACCACGGCCAGCTGGAAGAGCTGCTGGATGATTTGAACGAGTGGGCACCCAAGGAGCATGTGAGTCTGTCGCTGCCTTCGCTGCGTGTGGACAACTTCTCCCAGAGCCTCATTGAAAAGACCACCAAGGTGCGCAAGAGCGGCCTGACCTTCGCCGCCGAAGCCGGCACCCAGCGCCTGCGCAACGTCATCAACAAGAATGTCACATGGGACGAGATCGAAAAGACCTGCACCATTGCATTCAACGCGGGCTACACCTCGGTCAAGCTCTACTTCATGATGGGCCTGCCCACTGAGACCATGGAGGACATTGAGGGCATCGCAGAGACGGCGCAGAAGGTGGTAGACCTCTATTATTCGCTGCCCAAGCGCGGCAAGGGCAAGGGCGTTCAGGTGACCATCAGCTGTGCCTGCTTTGTGCCCAAGCCCCATACGCCGTTTGAGTTCGTGCCCATGGACACTGAAGAAATGCTGCGCGCCAAGCAGAAGCATCTGCTGGAAAGTGTGCGCAGCCGTAAGATCAAGGTCAACTACCACGACAGCACCACCAGCTTTCTGGAGGGCGTGTTTGCCAAGGGCGACCGCCGCCTTGCCCCGGTCATTGTGGAAGCCTACAAGCGCGGCTGCTACTTTGACGGCTGGGAGGAGTGCTTCAAGTACGATACTTGGCTGCAGACCTTTGCTGATCTGGGCATCGACCCGGCATTTTACTGCCAGCGCCCCATTGGTCTGGACGAGGTAACGCCCTGGTCCCATATGGACTACGGTGTTACCCACGAATATCTGGTACGGGAGTACAAAAAGGCCCTTGCCGCCCAGACTACCCAGCCCTGCAACCGTGCCTGCCACGGCTGCGGTGCAAATCACCTGTTAGGAGGTCCCTGCTTTGATTACAGTCAGAATCTCGTTTGAGAAAAAGAATGAGGCCTCCTACATCTCCCTGCTGGACCTGCAGCGGGTGATGCAGCGAGTGCTCAAGCGCAGCGGCTTGCCGGTGTGGCATACGCTGGGTTTCAATCCCCACATCTATATGACCTTTGCCTGCCCGCTTTCTCTGGGGCAGGAGAGCGAGTGCGAGTGCGTGGACGTCAAGACCGAAGCGGAAGCCCCGGATTTTGAACAGTGGAAAGCGGCCCTCAATGCCATCATGCCCGCAGGCATCGTGATCACGCACGTTGGCCCGGTGCAGATGAAGGCGGACCTCATTGCCTACGCATGCTATCGCATCACCTACCCGGCGGCAGCGGCTGCGGCGCTGGATCAGTACAACGCGCTGGAAAGCGCCCCGGTGGAAAAGCACGGCAAAAAGGGCAACAAGATCATTGAGCTGAAGGAACATCTGCCCAAAGTGGAGTACACCACAGAAGGGGACAGCCTGCACATGGATCTGTGCATGCCGGCCGCACAGGAACTGAACCTGAACCCCTCGCTGCTCACCGGCTTTCTGGAAGAAAAATTCGGCCTGCCTGCTGTCAGCGCCAACATCCTGCGCAAAAAGTTTCTGACGGCAGATAAGCAGCTGTTTGTCTGATCGGAGTGTGAAAGACTGTCTGTTGGGCAAAACAGAAAATTTTTGCATTTATTTTGGTCAGAACGCTTGCATTCACGCAGGTTTTGTGATATCCTATTTAGGCGTTAGTGTCCGCTGAGACCACAGCGGGGTTAATGACAATATCATTAAACGGGCGGTCCTCTGACGGCAAAGTGCCGTGTATGAACGTCTAAAAACAAATGGAGGATTCAAAAATGGACGCACTGAAGATTATTTCTGAAGGCAGCATCAAGGCTGAAAAGCCCCAGTTCAACGTTGGCGACACCGTCCGCGTTGATGTTCGTATCAAGGAAGGCGACCGTGAGCGCATTCAGGCCTTTGAGGGCACTGTGATCGCAAAGAAGCACGGCGGCGTTGCTGAGACCTTTACCGTTCGCCGCGTTGCTTACGGTGTTGGCATCGAGCGTGTCTTCCCCATCAACAGCCCCTTCGTTGAGAAGGTCACCGTTGTCCGCAAGGGCAAGGTCCGCCGCGCAAAGCTGTTCTACCTGCGTGGCCGTACGGGCAAGGCTGCCAAGGTCAAGAGCGATATTTGATCATCCCCGATTTGAAACGGGAGAAAAGGGACAACCTTGTTGTCCCTTTTTTCTTTATCAAAATTTCGGAAAAAATGCGGCTTTTTGCAGGCACCGTTCTTGCGAAGAGCCTGTCGGCTGCGGTATAATCGGGTCAGCAGTGTAAAACCAGAAGGTGAGGTGTACCGGATATGGAAAAACAGGAACAGGCAAAGCCCGTGCGTGGGCAGAATCTGCTGGAATGGTACGAGGCATTGATCTCGGCAGCGCTGGTGCTGGTGCTGATTTTTTCGTTTTTCTTCCGCATCATTCAGGTGGACGGCAGCTCCATGGTGCCCACACTGGTGAACGGTGATAAGCTCATCGTGTGGGGAGCAGGCTATACACCGCAGCGTGGTGACGTGGTCATTGTGGACAGCTATACCTCCTACGGCAAGCCGCTGGTCAAGCGTGTCATCGCCAAGGGCGGAGATACCATCAGCATTGATTACGATTCCGGTGTGGTCATGGTGAACGGTGAGGTCTTGCAGGAGGACTACATTGCAGAGCCTACCTATCTTGGCTACGATGTGCAGTTCCCGTACACAGTGCCGGAGGGCACGGTGTTCGTGATGGGTGACAACCGCAACCAGTCGCTGGACAGCCGCTCCACCTATGTCGGCTGCATCGACGAACGGGATATTCTGGGCAAGGTGCTTGTGTGCTTTATGCCCTTTACAGATTTTGGGGTGGTAAAATGAACGAAATGGATACCCGCTTTGCAAACCAGTACAATATTCAGTGGTTCCCGGGCCACATGACCAAGACTCTGCGCATGATGGAGCAGGAGATCCAGCACGTGGATGCCAGCCTTGTGCTGCTGGATGCCCGAATCCCGCTTTCCAGCCTGAACCCGGAGATCGAGCGCATCACGGCCCGCAAGCCGAAACTATACGCGCTGAACAAGGCCGATCTGGCAGACCCGGCTGTAACGGAAGAGTGGATCAAGTATTTCCGTGCGGCAGATGCCGGCTGTGTGGCCATCAGCGCCAAGCAGAAGGGCGGTGCCAATGCGGTAAAGGCTGCCATTGAAAAAGAACTGGCGGGCCTGCTGGAACGCCGCCAGAACCGCGGCATGGGCGGTGCCAAAACACAGGTGATGCTGTGCGGCATCCCCAATGTGGGCAAATCCACCTTCATCAACACCTTTGCAGGCTCTGCCCGCGCCAAGGCGGCAGACCGCCCGGGCGTAACCAAGGGCAAACAGTGGGTCAGCACCGACAAATTTGACCTGCTGGATATGCCCGGCGTACTGTGGAAGAAGTTTGACTCCAAGACCATTGCGTCCAATCTGGCCTTTATCGGCTCCATCAAGGATGATATTCTGGATGTGGAAGAGCTGGCCATGAACCTGCTGGACGAGGTGCGCCGCAACTACCCCGACCTTGTGGCCCAGCGCTACAAGCTGGATGCCGAAACGCTGGCCCTGCCGCCCTACGAGCTGATGGAAGCCATCGGCCGCAAGCGCGGTCTGCTGGTGCGCGGCGGCGAGGTGAACACCGAGCGCTGCGCCATTATGCTGGTGGACGAGTTCCGCGCCTGCAAGTGGGGCCGCATCTCGCTGGAGCGTCCGCCGCAGCGGGATGATCTGGCTGATTTTGCCGAGGAGGATGACGAATGAAGCGCCGTTCCGACGAGGAGATCTCGGCTCCGTTGTATGAGTACGATGCCGCTGTACGCAGTCAGTATGGCTGCTTTGCAGGCGTGGACGAAGCCGGACGCGGCCCTCTGTGCGGCCCGGTGTGCGTAGCGGCCTGTATTCTGGACCCGGAGAATCCGGTCTTTGGCATCAACGACTCCAAAAAGCTTACTGAGAAAAAGCGGGAAGCTCTGTTTGATGAGATCATTGAAAAGGCGTTGGCCTACAAAATTGTTTTTGTGGGGCCGGAGATCATTGACCGGGACAACATCCTCAACGCCACCATGGGCGGCATGAAGCAGGCTGTGGAAGAGCTGGACATCGTGCCGAACCTTGTTCTCGTGGATGGAAACCGCACCCCGGCAGGGCTGCTGGTCCCGGCACAGCCGGTGGTCAAGGGCGATGCCACCAGTGCCAGCATCGGCGCAGCATCCGTCCTTGCCAAGGTCAGCCGTGACCGCTATATGCTGGAACTGGACAGACAGTATCCGCAGTATCAGCTGGCAAAGCACAAGGGCTACCCGACCAAGCTCCATTATGAGCTGATCGCCCAGTACGGCATCCAGCCGTTCTACCGCCGCAGCTTCCTCAAAAAGCAGGGCTACTGGCCGGAGAACGGAAAGTGAACCGCGCCGAGACAGGGCGCAGGGGAGAAGCTGCTGCGGCCCGCTGGTATCAGAAGCAGGGCTGCAGGCTGCTGGCACACAACTTCCATACCCGGATGGGTGAGCTGGATGTTGTGGTGCAGGAGCCGGATGGGACCATTGTCATCTGTGAGGTCAAGACCCGTGCGGAAGGCTCTCTGGCCAGCCCGGCAGAAGCGGTGGACCGGCCCAAACAGCGCCGCCTGATCCGTGCAGCACAGTATTATCTGCAGCAGAACGGCCTGAGCGATGCACCGGTGCGATTTGACGTGGCAGAAGTGTTCCCTCTTGACAGCGGGCGCTGGATGGTACATATTATAAGGGGCGCTTTTCTCACGTAAAGCAACGGCCCCGGTGGGAAAATGTACGGGCAGAGGGCTTCTCTGCCACAGCAGAAGAACGTGCTTTGCACGTTCTACGGCGAAAAAGGAGCGACAACAATGCAGTTTTTTAGTACCAGAGACCAAAACCGCAAAGTGACTTCCTCGGAAGCAATCGCACAGGGCCTGTCCAACGAGGGCGGTCTGTTTGTACCGGAAAGCTTTCCGCAGGTGGATGTGAAGGCACTGTGCGAGCTGGACTACCCGGCCATGGCAGCTGCCGTCATCAAAGAATATCTGACCGACTACTCGCAGGATTTCCTGACCGAAGCTGCCCACAAGACCTACGGAGAGGCCTTTGGCGGCAAGGCAGGCTATCTTGCCCCGGTGGAAGGGGACACCTATGCCTTAGAGCTGTGGCATGGCCCTACCTGTGCATTCAAGGATTATGCTCTGCAGCTGATGCCGAAGCTTCTGGTGGAAGCCAAAAAGAATCTGGGCCGCACGGAAAAGACCCTGATCCTTGTGGCGACCAGCGGCGATACCGGCAAGGCAGCTCTGGACGGCTACCATGATATCCCGGGCGTGGAGATCGCAGTGTTCTATCCCACGGGCGGCACCAGCGAGATCCAGCGCCTGCAGATGGCAACGCAGGAGGGCGCCAACGTGGCAGTGTACGCTGTGCGCGGCAACTTTGATGATGCACAGACCGGTGTGAAGAAGGTCTTTGGTGACACTGCCATTGCAGCAGAGCTTGCCAAGCGGAACATCCGCCTGTCCAGCGCCAACTCCATCAACTGGGGCCGTCTGGTGCCGCAGATCGTCTATTACTTTGCCGCCTATGCCCAGCTGCTCAAGGCGGGCAGGATCACCTTCGGCGATGAAGTGGACTTCTGCGTACCCACCGGCAACTTCGGCGACATTCTGGCAGGCTACTATGCAAAGCGCATGGGCCTGCCCGTGGGCAAGCTGGTCTGCGCTTCCAATGAGAACAACGTGCTGACCGATTTCCTCACCACCGGCACCTACACCGCAAAGCGGGAGTTCTTCAAGACCACCTCGCCCAGCATGGACATTCTGGTGTCCTCGAACCTCGAGCGCCTTCTGTACCATGTCACCGGCAGTGATGCCGAGGTGGCGGGCCTGATGAAGAGCCTTGCCGAGACCGGAAGCTATACTGTGCGTCCGGAGACGCTGGCTGCCATTCAGGAGAACTTCTCCTGCGGCTGGAGCAGTGAGGAAGAAGTGGCAGGGGAGATCCGTGTCCGCTACGAGAAGGATAATTACCTGTGTGATACCCACACCGCCGTTGCGTTCCATGTGGCAGCGCAGAAAAAGCGCGAGGGCGTGCCCATGGTGGTGCTGTCCACCGCGTCTCCCTTCAAGTTCCCGCGCAGTGTGCTGGAAGCACTGGGCCGTACCGCCCCGGAAAATGATTTTGAAGCAATGCAGCAGCTGGAAGCAGTCTCTGCGCATACCGCACCGGCAAGCCTTGCCGCGCTGCGCCAGAAGCCGGAGCGCTTTAACACCGTGATCGATCCTGCGCAGATCGCCGAGGTGGCGCTGGGCTATCAGGAATAACACATCCTGCTGCATTTAGAACAGGAGAAAAAACATGGCACTTTTTGTGCTTGGCGATACCCACCTTTCTCTGGGTGCTTCCAAGCCGATGGATATTTTTCCCGGCTGGAATGATTATGTGGAGCGCCTTGAGAAAAACTGGCGCAAGCTCATCAAACCAGAGGATACCATTGTATTGGCGGGCGATATCAGCTGGGCCATGCGCCTGACCGATACCCGTAAGGATTTTGAATTTCTGCAGAGCCTGCCCGGGCAGAAGATCATCATGAAGGGCAACCACGATTACTGGTGGTCTACCGTGAACAAGATGAATGCCTACCTCAAAGCAGAAGGCTTTGATACCCTGCACATTCTGCACAACAACTCCTACAGTGTAGAGGGGTATGCACTGTGCGGTACCCGCGGCTGGCTGTTTGATGCAGGCGAGGCCCACGACGAAAAGGTGATGAACCGCGAGATCGGACGGCTGCGCATGAGTCTGGATGCCGCCGAACCCGGGCTGGAAAAGCTGGTGTTCCTGCACTATCCGCCGGTGTATACCGGCACCAGTGCGCCGGAGATCGTGGCCACCTTAAAGGAATACAGCATCAGGACCTGCTACTATGGCCATCTGCACGGCAATGCCATCCGCTATGCGGTGCAGGGCGATGTGGATGGCATCCACTACAAGCTGGTCAGTGCCGATGGGCTGCGTTTTTGCCCGTACCGCATCAATTGAACCGTTAAAACCAATAAAAATTAACAATTTGGGCTGGCAATTGTGTCAGGAGCGTGCTATAATAGTTTTTGACGCGATTGTTGCACCCAATTGAGCGCGCGCGTCCCCGCATATTGCAAAAGCAAGTTCATCCAGGACGCAGTGCGCGGTTGCAAAGGGCAAAAACTTCCTGCCCTGCGCAATAGAATTTTTGAGTGGAGGAAAAACAAATGAATTTCATCAAGTGTGAAAAGCTCGAGAAGAGCATGGCAGAACTGCAGTTCTCCATCGACGCAGAGGCTTTCAAGAAGGCTGTTGCCGATGTTTTCAAGAAGGAAGGCAAGAAGTACGCTGTTCCCGGCTTCCGTAAGGGCAAGGCTCCCCGCGCTCTGATCGAGAAGATGTACGGCGCTGATGTCTTTACCTATGATGCCATCAATGAGCTGTTCCCCGAGGCTTTCGAGGCTGCTGTCAAGGAAGCTGGCGTTGAGCCGGTCGGCCGTCCGGAGGTCACTGTTGACTCTGCTGATGAGACCAACGGTGTCACCCTGACCGTCAAGGTCGCTGTCAAGCCCGAAGTCAAAGTTGGCAGCTACAATGGTCTGACGGTTGAAAAGACTGTCCATACTGTTTCTGACGAGGCTGTTGAAGCTGAGCTGAAGCGTGTGCAGGAGCGCAATGCCCGTGAGCTGACCCGTGAGGGCGCTGCTGAGAACGGCGACATCGCTGATATCGACTTCGAGGGCTTCGTCGATGGCGTGGCTTTCGAGGGCGGCAAGGCTGAGCACTACAGCCTGACTCTGGGCAGCGGCAGCTTCATCCCCGGCTTTGAGGATCAGATCGTGGGCCACTCTGCTGGCGAAGAGTTCGACGTGAACGTTACCTTCCCCACCGAGTATCAGGCTGCCGAACTGGCTGGCAAGGCTGCTGTGTTCAAGATCAAGCTGCACGAAGTGAAGTACAAGGAGCTGCCTGCTCTGGATGACGAGCTGGCTAAGGATTGCTCTGAGTACGACACTCTGGACGAGTTCAAGGCTTCCATCCGCAAGAACAATCAGGAGCAGCTGGACAAGCAGGACGATCTGGCTGTTGAGAATGCTCTGGTGGATCAGGTCATCGAGAGCATGGAGGGTGAGATCCCCCAGGCAATGTATGATGCCCGCATGGACGAGATGGTCAACGACTTCGCATTCCGCGTGGAGCAGCAGGGCCTGCGCCTCGAGGACTACCTGAAGTATATGGGCCAGACTATGGAGCAGTTCCGCGCCTCCTTCATGCCGCAGGCTGAGAAGCAGGTCAAGATCCGTCTGGCTCTGGAGGCTGTTGCTGCTGCTGAGAACATCGAGGCTTCCGAGGAGGAAGTTTCCGCTGAGATCAAGCGCATCGCTGACCAGTATAAGATGGAAGAGGACAAGGTTCGTGAGCTGGTCAATGTTGACGACCTGAAGAAGGATCTGGCCATCAACAAGGCCATCGACTTCATCAAGAGCCACGCAAACATCGTGGAGAAGGCTGCTGAGGAAGAGAAGGCTGCAGACGCTGAGTAATCAGCTCCTGTGTTCCTTTGAAGCGGGCAGTATGCTGCACGGTTTCAATCAAAGGTTGTAAAAATTGACCGATACGGCAGAACCGGCAGGGAAACCGTATCGGTCAATTTTGCAAATACTATATTCCATTTCAGGAGGCGAACTTTATGAGTTTTGTTCCTTACGTTGTGGAACAGTCGTCCCATGGCGAGCGTTCCTATGATATTTTCTCCCGTCTTTTGAACGATCGCATCATCGTTCTGAGCGAGGATGTCAACGATACCTCCGCCAGCCTTGTTGTGGCACAGCTGCTGTATCTGGAAGGGCAGGACCCGGACAAGGACATCAGCCTGTATATCAACAGCCCCGGCGGCTCCATCAGCGCCGGCATGGCCATCCACGATACCATGCAGTATATCAAGTGCGATGTTTCCACCATCTGCATGGGCATGGCAGCTTCCATGGGTGCCTTCCTGCTGGCAAGCGGCACCAAGGGAAAGCGTTTTGCACTGCCCAACTCGGAAATTCTGATCCATCAGCCGCTGATCGGCGGGCAGGGCGGCGGCCTTTCCGGCCAGACCACCGATATCAAGATCCATGCTGAGCACATGGTGTATATCCGCGATAAGATGAACCGCATGCTCAGCGAGTACACCGGCCAGCCGCTGGAAAAGATCCAGCTGGATACCGAGCGCGACAACTATATGTCCGCACTGCAGGCAAAGGAATACGGCCTGATCGATGAGGTCATTGCCCACCGCTGAGCCGCCGACATTTAATTTACCCAGGATAAGGAAAAACAGCTATGGCAAATAACAATTCCGGCAGAGACAAAAACGAAAAGGATCTGGTCTGCAGCTTCTGCGGAAAGCATCAGGACGAAGTGGAGCGTATGATCATCGGCCCCGGTGTCAATATCTGCAGCGAATGCATCGGCCTGTGCCACGACCTGCTTTCCGACAAGCCGGATCAGCCCAAAAGCGCCCGACCGGCCCGCGGTGCAAACCGTGCGCACATCCAGCCTGCGGACGATCTGGATATCAACATCCTGACCCCGGCCGAGATCAAGGAAGGTCTGGATCAGTATGTGATCGGTCAGGACGAGGCAAAGCGTGTGCTGGCCGTCTCGGTCTACAACCACTACAAGCGCATCCTCAGCGGCAAGGGCAGCGACGTGGAGCTGCAGAAGTCCAACGTGCTGCTGCTGGGTCCTTCCGGCGTGGGCAAGACCCTGCTGGCACAGACTCTGGCAAAAATGCTGGGCGTTCCCTTCGCCATTGCCGATGCCACCACCCTGACCGAAGCCGGTTATGTGGGCGAGGATGTGGAGAACATTCTGCTCAAGTTGATCCAAGCAGCGGATTTTGATGTGCAGAAGGCACAGATCGGTATTATCTATATCGACGAGATCGACAAGATCACCCGCAAGAGTGAGAACCCCTCCATCACCCGCGATGTGGGCGGTGAGGGCGTGCAGCAGGCCCTGTTGAAGATTTTGGAGGGCACTGTGAGCAATGTTCCTCCGCAGGGCGGCCGCAAGCACCCGCAGCAGGAGTTCATCCAGATCGACACCACCAACATCCTGTTCATCTGCGGCGGTGCATTTGATGGCTTGGATAAGTATATCCTGCGCCGCACCGATAAGTCCGCACTGGGCTTCGGCAGCAGCCTGAAGGATAATTCCAGCGAAGCGGAGAAGGCTCTGCTGCGCAAGGTGGAACCCCACGATCTGGTCAAGTTCGGCCTGATTCCGGAACTGATCGGCCGTCTGCCGGTCATTACCGTGCTGGACGATCTGGACGAGGATGCTCTGGTTCGCGTGCTCAAGGAGCCGCGCAACAGCCTTGTGAAGCAGTATAAGGAACTTCTGAGCATGGATAATGTGGAACTGAACTTCACTGATGAAGCACTCCACGCCATTGCCCGCAAGACGATCGAGCGCAAGACCGGTGCCCGCGGCCTGCGCAGCGTGATGGAAAGCATTCTGCTGCCCATCATGTACGAGGTGCCCACCGATACTACCATCATCCGCGTAACTGTGGATGAAGATACCGTGGAAGGCGGCGAAGCACATCTGGAATACGGCGCGGTGCGCAAGCGCTATAAAAATCAGGTCGCTCTGAGCTGACGCTTTTAGCGTACAGCAGGGGAGCAAAGACCCGGCATTCAAGCTCTGTTTCAAAAGCTTTTTGCTTTTGGCAGGGCTTTTTGCTTTATTATTCTTGTTTCCGAGGGCAAAATGTACTATAATATTAAGGTCTGGAATGGCATGGGGAACGCTCCCTGGCAGGAATGCTCCGCAAAATGCCGCTCTGGCGCTATGGGTAACAGGAAGTACGATAAAGGAGTGTGTTTCCAATGGCAAATTATCTTGCAATGAATCGTGATGAACTCACTGCCGAAAAGGCAGCGCTCGAAGCAGAGTATAAAAAATTTCAGGCCAAGGGTCTCAAGCTGAACATGGCCCGCGGCAAGCCCGGCCCTCACCAGATGGATCTGGCTATGGACCTGCTGAAGATGAATGACTATACCACCGATGCCGGTACGGATGCCCGCAACTATGGCGAGCTGGAAGGCCTGCAGGAGGCCCGCGTGCTGTTTGCGGATGTCTTTGGCGTAAAGCCGGAGGAAGTGTTCGTGGGCGGCAACTCCAGCCTGCAGCTGATGTATAACCTCGTCAATATCGGCTATGTGTTCGGTTTCCCGGAGTCTCCGTGCCCCTGGTCTCAGGTGGAGAAGCGCAAGTTCCTCTGCCCGGTGCCCGGCTATGACCGTCACTTTGCTATTACCGAGGAGTTTGGCTTTGAGCTGGTCAGCGTGCCTATGACCCCCAATGGCCCGGATATGGACATTGTGGAAAAGCTGGTGGCCGAGGATCCTGACATCAAGGGCATCTGGTGTGTGCCGCAGTATTCCAACCCCGATGGCTACACCTACAGCGATGAGACCATCGAGCGTTTTGCCAAGATGAAGACCGCTGCGCCTGATTTCAAGATCTTCTGGGATGAAGCCTATATCGTCCATCACCTGACCGATGAGATCATCGAGACTCCGGTGCTGCTGAACGAGAGCAAGAAGTACGGCAACGAAAACCGTGTGTTCATGTTCACTTCCACCAGCAAGATCACCTTCCCGGGCGCAGGTGTCTCTGCCATTGCCTGCAGCGAGAGCAGCATGAAGTATATCTGCAAGCGCTTCTCGGTCATGATCATCAGCTACGACAAGATGAACCAGCTGCGCCACGTCCGCTTCCTGAAGAACAAGGAAGGTGTGCTGGCCCACATGGCAAAGCACCGTCGTCGTCTGGTGCCCTGCTTTGATGCCGTCAAGACCGCATTCAAGAACAACCTCATCCCCTGCGGGGATATTGCCCACTGGACGGACCCCAAGGGCGGCTACTTCATCAGCCTGTATGTGATGCCCGGCTGTGCAAAGCGCGTGGCGGGTCTGTGCAAGGATGCGGGCCTGACCCTGACCGGTGCCGGTTCTGCATATCCCTATCACAAGGACCCCGAGGATTCTCACCTGCGCATTGCGCCCACCTATCCCAGTCTGGACGAGGTGGAAACCGCTTCCGAACTGCTGTGCATCTGTGTGCGTCTGGCTGTGGCAGAAAAACTGCTGGCTGACAAGGCAGACTAACATTTTTTGATTTTATCTCCTCTGTGCGGCCCGTCTGGGCCGTCAGGGGAGTTTTGTCGCAAGAAAGCCGGCACGACGGCCCCCTTGCGGAAATGATAAGGCCCGCCGAAGCAGGCGGTCCGCGCTAGAATACGGGCGGCAGCTGCAAGAACTGCTGCTTTTGGAGGTTCTCTGAATTTTATGAAAACAAAAGGCAAAGCATGGCATCTGATCGCCACAGTGCTGTTGATCGTGGTATTTGTGTATACTGCGTTCTTCGGTGTGTATGCCAAGTACGGCGATACGACCACGACCTACATCAAAGGTGCAAAGGATATCCGCTTCGGTGTGGATATCAAGGGCGGTGTCAACGTCACCTTTGTGCCGTCGGATGGCTACGATGCTACCGAAGAACAGCTGGAAGCAGCCCAGCTCGTCATTGAGAACCGTCTCGTGGCGCTGAATGTGACCGACTACGAGCTGTATGTGGACAACAATTCCGACAGCCTGATCCTGGAGTTCCCGTGGCAGTCCGGTGAGACAGATTTTGACCCGGAAGCTGCGATCGATGAGATCGGCACCACCGCCTATCTGACCTTCCGCGAGGGAAGCAGTGCGGACGGTGAGCTGATCCTGGACGGCTCCATGATCGAGAGCGCCGCAGCTCAGTATGGCCCCGTCAGCAATGGCGGTGCTTCGGAATATTTCGTCTCCTTGAAGTTCACCGATGACGGTGCCAAGGCATTTGGCGATGCTACCACAAAGCTGGCTGCATCGGGCGGCACCATCAGCATCTGGCTGGACGATGAAAACGTGAGCACGGCTACGGTCAATACTGCTATTACCGATGGCTCTGCCATCATTACAAGCTCGGCTTCCAATCCTTTCACGCAGGAGCAGGTCGTCAAGATGGCCCGCCAGATCAACTCCGGCGCACTGCCCTTTGCACTGACGGTGGACAGCTATTCCACCGTCAGCCCCAGCCTGGGCGAGAACAGCCTGAGCGCCATGGTTCTGGCCGGCCTGATCGCCTTTGCACTGATCGTGGTGTTCATGACGATGCTGTACCGTCTGCCGGGCTTCCTTGCATGTATTGCACTGGCTGGTCAGGTGGCAGCAACGCTGGCGTTCGTTTCCGGTTACTTCCCGGTGTTTGAAAGCTTTACCATGACCCTGCCCGGCATCGCAGGCATCATCCTTGCCATCGGCATGGGCGTGGATGCCAATGTTATCACGGCAGAACGCATCAAGGAAGAGCTGAAAAACGGCAAGTCTCTGGATGGTGCACTCAAGAGCGGTTTTGCCCGCGGCCTGACCCCCATCGTTGACGGCAACGTGACCATCGTCATCGTGGCCATCGTGCTGATGGGTGCCTTTGGCCCCTCGGACGGCATGTTTGCAAAGGTACTCCACTTTGTGTTCTTTGCCTTTGGCCCCTCCACCGCAGGCACTATTTATGCCTTCGGTTACACGCTGCTCACCGGCGTGCTGCTGAACTTTGTGTTCGGCGTGTTCGCAACCCGTGTGATGATCCGCGGTGCGGCATCCATCAAGGCACTGCGCAACCCTTGGCTCTACGGTGCAGAAAAGCCCGGCAAGGAAAAAGCCGAGAAGAAGCCCATCGACTTTGTGGGCCTGCGCAAGCGCTTCCTGACGATCTCCTCCTGCCTGATGGCAGCCATCGTGCTGTGCGCTGTGGTTTTGGGTGTCCATCTGGATACCGAGTTCACCGGCGGTGCCATGATCACCCTGAGCTACGAGGGCAGCTTTACCATGTCGGATGTGCAGAAGGTTGCATCCTCTGCATTGGAGAATAACGGCCTGACCCTGCAGACCGGCGAGAATGTTGCTACCGGTGGCCAGACCCTGAAAATCTCGATGCCCGGTACCGAAACAGTGACTACCGAGCAGGTGGCTAAGCTGCTGGACAGCCTGAACGAAAGCTGCCCGGACAACAATTTTGAACAGCTGTCGCTAAGCAACGTCAGCGCTGCCATGGGCACCAAGTTCCTGCAGAAGAGTCTGGTTGCCGTGGTGTTTGCACTGGTGCTGATCCTGCTGTACATCGCCCTGCGCTTCAAGAACATCGGCGGCCTGACCGGAGGCATGATGGCGGTGCTGGCATTGGTGAACGACCTGATGGTGGTGTTTGGCACCTTCGTGTTGCTGCGCACCGCGCTGGATGGCAACTTCATTGCCGCCATGCTTACCATCCTTGGCTACTCCATCAACGATACCGTTGTGGTCTACGACCGTATCCGCGAGAACCGCACCCTGATGGGTAAAAAGGCATCCTTTGAAGAGCTGGTGAACCACTCGGTGAACCAGTCCGCCCGCCGCACCCTGATCACCACCATTACCACGGTGATGGCGCTGGGCGTTATGTGCATCGTGGCAAAGCTGTATGGTCTGGACAGCATCTTTACCTTTGCGTTCCCGCTGATGATGGGCATGATCAGCGGCGTGTACACTTCGCTGTGCGTTTCCACCTCTGCGTGGGTGCTGTGGAGTGAGCGCAAGCCCAAGACCAAAGCCTAAAAACACAGCCCGGTCAGACCGGACAGGAGGAACAGAACATGAAGTGTCCCTATTGCGGAGCCGAGGAATCCAAAGTGATCGATTCCCGCCCCACCGAAGACAGTGAGCGCATCCGCCGCCGCCGCGAATGCCTGAGCTGCCATATGCGCTTTACGACCTATGAGGTCGTGGAGACTGTTCCGCTTGTGGTCATCAAAAAGGACAGCTCCCGTGAGCCGTTCGACCGGCAGAAGCTGCTCAACGCCATGGTGCGTGCCTGCGCCAAGCGGCCGGTCAGCTACGAATCGCTGGAGCGTGCGGTAAGCAGCATTGAGCAGACGCTGCTCAGCTCCTACGACCGTGAGATCCCCAGTGTGCGCATCGGTGAGCTGACCATGCAGGAACTGAAAAAGATCGACGAAGTGGCATATGTTCGCTTTGCATCGGTCTACCGTCAGTTTGCAGACGTGGAAAGTTTTTTCAATGAGCTGAAAAAGCTGATGGGCGACCGCAAGGAACCACAGAAATAATTTGCATCAGAACACCGGCTTTCGCCCAATGGGGCAGGGCCGGTGTTTTTGTTTATACCAGCCGGTGCGAGAGCCATTCCAGTGTTTCCACCTGTACCTGTGCGCGGCGCAGCTCACCAAAGGCTTCCTCTGGGGCACCCATTTCCAGGTGTCCGTCCGCCGCCCGCAGTGCAGCTTCCAGCTCGGTAAAATCTGCGGTGCGCAGCAGGTGGTTCATTTTGGTGCGCATTTGGTCGCACCGGTCGGCACCATCAGCAAGCGCCTGCCGGGCGGCAGGGTAGTCGGTATTGCGGATGGCTTCGGCGGCGGTGTCAAGGTCTGCCGAGATCACATCCGCAAAGCTTTGCACCTTCCAGCTGCTGTAAAAGGCCACGCTCAGCAGTACGGCCACAATAGCGATACATGCATAGATCCGTTTCATCCGCTCACCTCAATGGGAGCCGCCGGCACGGCGGTTCTCTTTTTTTAGCAAAAAATAATCCTCGGTCTCGTTGCCGATCAGCAGCAAAATTTCTTCCGGCAGCAGGGTGTTGGCCTGCGCCGTGCGTTCCAGCCACGCGCGGTCCTTGCCGCACCAGCGTAGGTTGTCTTCCAGCACCTGTCCGTCCAGCACAAAGGGAATGGTGGCGTTGGTATGGGTCACCTTCAGCTGCAGGTCGGCAAGACGAGTTGGCTCTTTTTCTGGCCGCAGTGCTGCCGAAAGGGTGCCGTTCGTCTCGATCACCGCGTAGGAGACCTCCCGTGGGTCAAAAATATTTTTACCGCGCAGCGCTTCCATCAGGTCGGCTGTGGTCAGCCGTAACATCCGCAAGGCTTTCTGATCGATCTGTCCGTCCAAAATCACCGTCTTTGGTCTGCCGGAGAGAAAGTTGAAGAATTTCTGGCTGCGGAAGCTCAGCACGGAGCCCAGCAGTTCCAGCGCTGCAATGAGAAACAGAGGAATCAGGCTGGATGTGATGGGCACCTCTTCCGATTCAATGGAGATGGATGCCAGATTGGAAATGAGAATGGTGGACACCAGTTCTTCGGGCTGCAGTTCGCCCAGCTGGCGCTTGCCCATCAGCCGCATGGCAAACAGGACGCACAGATAAATGATGATCGTGCGGCAGATCAGAAGCTTCAAGTAACAAGACCTCCTGTCGTTTCTGGCGGAATGGATGCCGCTGCAGCCGGGCATACTGCTGTGCAAAGGAGTGGTTGGATGCGGCAGTTATCACAGAGCCTTGCGGCAAATCTTGCGGTGCTGGACAAAATGTTTGGCACCTCTTCGGATTATTATGCCAAGGAGATCACGATTTATCATTGCAGGGGAAGCATCCTGCTGTTTGACGGCATGGCAAGCCTGGATTCTTTGTGGGAGCTTTTACTGGATGCGGCCAGCCGTCAGGCACCGCCGCAGCAGGCAGGCCAGCGTTGCACCGGGCCGCAGGTCTTTGAGCTGATCCTGCACGGCTCAGCCTTTCCGGCAGAAAGTGAGCCGGTAACAGATCTGGCTGATCTGATCAAACGAATGACAGCAGGCATGGCGGTCTTACTGCTGGACGGCTGCGCAAAGGGCATTGCCTTCTCGGTACAGGGACTGAAGTTCCGCTCGGTAGACGAGCCTTCCGGGGAGGGCAATCTGCGCGGCTCCCGCGAAGGCTTTGCCGACCTGCTGCGGGTCAATCTGAGCCTGCTGCGGCGGCTCATCCGTACCGAACATCTGGTGCAGGAGGTGGCGCAGGCCGATACCGAAATGCAAACGGAATACGCCATCTGCTACTGCAAAAACAGGGCAGACTCCGCCATGGTGATCCGTGTGCGCAAGGCGCTTGCCGCTGCAAAGCCGGAGCTTTTGCTGGATTCCAGTTACTTTGTGCCGTGGCTGCTGCCGGGCAAGGCGCGGCTGTTCACGCCGGTAAGCTACACCGAGCGGCCTGCCGTGGCGGCGGCAAAGATCTGTGAGGGCAAGATCGTGGTGCTGGTCAACGGAAGTCCCTCCGCCATGGTGCTTCCGGCTCTTTTCTGCGAAAATTTTGAGTGCTTGGACGATTATGCATCCACCGCCGTGTTTTCCTCTTTTCTGCGCATCCTCAAATATGTTTCGTTCTACCTCACAGTATTTCTGCCGGGTGTGTTCGTCTGTCTGGCGGTCTACCTGCCGGAGCTGATCCCACCGCAGCTTCTGTACAAGATCGAAGCGGCGGAGAAGGCCACACCGCTGCCGCTGTTTGCGGAAATGCTGCTGGTCATACTCATTTTGGAGGTCATCCGGGAAGCAGGTCTGCGGATGCCGCAGTCGCTGGGGCATTCGGTCAGTCTGGTGTCCGCGTTGATCATCGGCGATGCTGCCATTGCCACCGGGCTTATGAGCACGCCGGTGATCTTTGTGGCAAGCATCACGGCCATCGCGGTGTTCGTCACGCCCTCTTTGTACGAGCCTGCTACGCTGCTGCGTCTGGGTGTGGTGCTGGCTGCAGGTCTTGCCGGGCCGGTGGGCCTTGCGGGGGCTTTTTTTGCAGTTCTGCTCAGTCTTTCCGGCACAGCCTGCCTGCAGGTGCCATATCTGGCGGCGCATCCGTTCCCGCAGCGGCCCATGGAAGAGGATGGCATCATCCGCCGCAACTACCGCCGCCTTTCAGCGCACGACTTTAATATCTGGCAGAAACGGGAGGGAAAATGATACAAAAACAGAAAGGCTTTTCTGCTCCCGTGCTGGCACTGAGCGTGTGGACAGCTGCGCTGGCAGAAGAAATGCAGACCGGTATCTCTCCGCGTGGGATGATCATTCATGGAGCGGTTCAGGCTCTTTTGCTCACATGCATCAGTGGGGTGTTCTCTGCCTGCTGGCAGCGGGCAGCCATGCAGTGGGTCTGGCTGTTTTCCGCAGGAGCATGGTTTCTGGCAGAGTTGTTTGAAACCGTAATGCAGGCCCAGAACATCTGCCAGCAGGAGTTCCGCTCCATGGCGCTGATCGGCCTGCTGCCGCTTTTGCTCTGGGCAGGGTGGTGTATTCCGCCTTCCGGCTGGGATGCTCCGGCACGGGTGCTGTGGTGGTTCGTGCTGCTGGGTGGGCTGGTCTGTCTGACAGGGCTTGCCGGGCAGATGGACTGGGCGCACCTGCTGACGGCAGATGCTGTGCAACTGGCCCGCTGGCCGCGTGTTCCGCTGTATGCGGAGTATTTGTTCTGGCCGCTTCTTGCAGGTTATGAAGAGCCGCGCAGCATGTCCTGGCTGCCATGGCTCACCTTTCTGGTACAGGCGGGTCTTACTGCCGGGATGTGCCTCGTATTTGGCGCAGCGGATTACCCGGCACAGGAGCTGCTGCGGGCATGGAGCGCAGATGTTTTCTCCCGCATGGATGCGCTGCTTTTGCTCATCTGGCTCACCTGCGCGATCTTCCGCACCGGCTTTCTCTGCGCGGCAGTGCGTACCGTGTGGCAGCGCGCGGTGCAGTGCGGGAAAGGAGCGGTAAAATGAAGCAGAAGAAACTGCGCTCTCTCAGTACGGTGCTTTTGATCGGATGGTGCCTGATTTTTCTGCGCTGCGAGACCACCGAAAAAAGCATGGTGCGTGCGCTGTATCTTGCTCAGAAGGAACAGTCCATCACCGTAGGGCTGCTGTATCAGGCTCCGGAAGCCGCCGCCGATGCATCCGAGGCCTCTGGGGCTGTGCAGCTGCAGTTGGCGCAGGCGGACACGCTGGCAAAAGCGCTGGCGGCGGCTCAAAAGCAACTGCCGCAAAAGGCAGATTACCGCCTGTGCGATTATCTGCTGATCGATCAAGATGCATCGGCAGAGCTGCTTGCAGCGTATGAGCGCACGGTGCTGGAAAACAGGCAGGGCAGGGTATCGGCAAAAGTTTCTGTGCTGGAAATGGACGATGGATTTTTGGAGGAACTTCCAGCGGAAAAGCAGGAATTTCCGAACAAACTGCTTGAGCAGCTCAAGCAGTGCGCAGACCAGATGCCGAGGCTTTACCAGTATCAGGACGGAATGCTTCTGCCGCAGCTGCGGGCAGAGAAACAGGAAGTGGCACTTGCAGATACAAGCATCCTCTGGCGAGTGGAAAACAGCATTGAGCTGGAGGCCCGGCAGGCGGAAACAGCGCGGCTTTTGCTGGAAATGGGCGGCGTGCATACGTTCTGGCTGGAAGGTGAGCCGGTAACGGTCCGCCGATGCAGCGTGTCTGTCACCCTGCAGGAAGAAACTGCCAGTCTGCGGCTGGACTGTCAGCGCAGCTATGATACGCCGCAGCCCAGCGCCGCACAGTGCGAACAGCTGGCAGAACTGTGCACGCAGACGGTGCAGTCTTTCTGGCAGCAGGGCATCGACCTTGTGCATCTGCAGCAGCGCAGTGCATTGCAGAACGGTGTGGACAGAGAAAAGATCACAATAAAAAACGCCTGCCCGCAATTGCAGGCAGACGTGAGGTTTTTACCGATGTGATTCAGTTGGCAGTGGGGAAGGTGACAGTAATGGTAGTGCCCACATCCACCTGACTTTCCAGCTTGATGCGTGCGTTGTGGATGCGTGCGATATGCTTGACGATGGCAAGGCCCAGACCGGTACCGCCGGTAGCCTTGCTGCGGCTCTTATCCACACGATAGAAGCGCTCAAACACGCTGGACTGTGCTTCTTTCGGGATGCCGATGCCGTTATCGGCCACAGTCAGGGTGCAGTGTCCGTTGCGGCTGCAGGCTGTGGTGATCTGTACCTTACCGCCGGGACGATTATAACGGATCGCATTATCGCACAGGTTCTGGCATAGCTCGTCCAGCAGGGCACGGTTGCCGTGCACAAGAGCACTTTCGCCCAGACAGTTCAGCGAGATGTAAGCCCGGCGGGCATTCAGCTTCTGGCGCTCTACGCAGTCCTTGGCAACGGTAAGCAGATCCACTGTCTCCATCTCCGGCTCAGAACCGGCTTCGCTGGCGTTGTCCAGACTGGAAAGCTGCAGGATATCGTTCACCAGCTGGATCATACGGCTGGCCTCCACATGGATCTTCTGGGCAAAGCACGGCACATCCTCAGGCTTTGCAATGCCGGTCTCGATCAGCTCCGCATAGCCGGAAATACTGGTCAGCGGGGTCTTCAGCTCATGGCTGACATTGGCAGTAAACTCCTGCCGCATCTTTTCATTGTTCTCACGGAGGATGCGGTCAGAGTGGATGCTTTCAGCAAAGGGGACAAGCTCCTTATAGGGAACATTGTCCTGAATATGATCCAGATCTTCGGTCATGCTCAGCACAGGGGAGACTAATGCACGGGTGAGCAGAGCTGCCAGAACAGCGGCGGCCAGCATGAGTGCAACGCAGCTCAGCACGATGGCAGGCAGGGTCGAATCATAAATAGACCAGACCGTTTCTGCATCCTGTGCCATGCGCAAAATCTCACCGTTGGGCAGCAGTACGGCATAGTAATAGGTCTCGTAGCCCATGGTCTGGGAATCGCGGATGTCCCGGCCCACACCTTCGGTCATGGCCTGACGGATCTCCGGGCGGGAGAGATGGTTCTCCATGGGCTGATCGGTAGCAGATTCAAACAGCACGCTGCCGTCCTGCGAGATCAGGGTGATGCGCAGATTATTGGTAACAAAGAACGAAAGCTGCTGCGGGTCCTGCACCAGATCATAACCGGCGCTTGCCAGATCGGCTTCCCGCTCAAGGCTGGTCCATGCCTGAGCCGTGAATGCCTTGTGAAAAACAAAGATGCAAAGCGCCGCCGTGAACAGCAGACCGAGGAAGCCCATCAGGAACAGGCGGTAGCTGATCTTTTCTTCCATGCTGCGCAGCTTCATTCTTCACCGGCCTCCTCTTCATCGGTCAGCTTGTAACCCACCTTGCGCACAGTGCAGATGTATTTGCCGGCATCCCCCAGCTTTTTGCGCAGGGTGCGGATATGCATATCCACAGTGCGGCTCTCCACCGAAACGTCGGTGCCCCACACCACCTGCAGAATGGTCTCGCGCGTCACCACCAGATTGGTATTTTCCAGCAGCAGGCGCAGCAGACTGTACTCCTTGTAGGTCAGCTCCACCGGCGTTCCGCTCACGGTCACGTTGTGACGGGCATTGTCCAGCAGGATCTCGTGAAAGCTGAGTACGTTGGGACGTGCTTCCGGAGCCGAGCGGCGCAAGGCGGCGCGCACCCGGCTCAAAAATTCCATGATGCCAAAAGGCTTTGAGATGTAATCATCGGCACCGCAGTCCAGCCCGCGCACGGTGTCCAGCTCACTGGATTTTGCAGTCACCATGATGACGGGCAGCCTGCGCAGGGAAGGGGTGTTGCGCAGCTTTTTCAGGATGGAAAAACCGTCCTCACCGGGCAGCATCACGTCTAAGATCACCAGTTCCGGCTCTGCAGTGTGCATGGCCTGCCAGAACAGCTCAGAGCTTTCAAAGCTGGTCACTTCGTATCCGCTGGACTGCAGGGCATACTGTTCCAGCTCCCGGATGGCGGCATCGTCTTCAACAATATAGATCATTTGTCAAAATCCTCCGCAGATTGATTTTCAGGGAAGAGATAGCGTTCACGGTAACGGTCAAGACGGCGATGGAATTCCTCACTTTCCTTGGTGTCATTGCCGTGACGCAGCTCGTTGAGGTATGCGTGGGTATCAAAGCTGTCCTGTGCAACCTCGATCTGTGCAACGGCTACGTTGCTGCAGTGGTCGCACACACGCTCATAGTTGGTCAGCAGGTCGTCCAGCACAAAGCCATATTCAATGGAGCAGCTGCCGGCCTGCAGGCGGGCAATGTGGTGGGCCTTGATGGCACGTACCAGCTCGTTGACCACGGCTTCCAGCGGTTCCACCTTGCTGGCAAGATGCAGATCACCCTTGCGGAAAGCATCAGTGGTGCGGTTCAGAATATCCTGCACCGCATCCTCCAGCACCTGCAGCTCGTCGCGGGCATCCTGCGAGAACTGGATTTCTTTGGTGTGCATCTCTTCGGCAGATTCCATCAGGTTTACGGAATGGTCGCTGATGCGCTCAAAATCGCTGATGGTGTGCAGCAGAGTATTTACGCTCTGGCTGTCGGCATGGTTCAGCTCACGGCTGGAAAGCTTGACAAGGTAGGTGCCGAGAGCGTCCTCGTAACGGTCTACCTGCGTCTCCTCCTCGCGGACCTTCTGCGCAAGTGTATCGTTCCACTCATGGGTCAGGCTCATGGCCTGCATCACGCCCACACGGGCAAGCTCTGCCATTTCAGCCGTTGCAGAGCGTGCACGCTCCACAGCCACGGCAGGGGTGTTCAGCAGGCGGTCATCCAGCAGCGCAAAGCTTTCCTTTTCCGGCGAATCCGGAATGGTGAGGATGGCCAGCTTTTCCAGCAGGTTTGCAAAGGGCAGCAGCACCAGCGTTGCCACGATATTGAACACCGAGTGCACCACAGCGATGCCCCATGCCTCGATGGTGGTGTTCACAAAAGCAAAGTGGCAGACCGTATTCAGGCCGTAAAAGCCGACAAGGAAGATGGTCACACCGATGATGTTGAAGTACAGATGGACCATGGCAGCACGGCGTGCATTCTTGTTGGCACCCACAGAGGAGATCAACGCGGTAACGCAGGTGCCGATGTTCTGACCCATGATAATGGGAATGGCACTGCCGTAGGTGATCACGCCGGTGGCGCTCAGCGCCTGCAGAATACCCACGCTGGCGCTGGAGCTCTGGATGATGCCGGTAACAAGGGCACCCACCAGAACGCCCAGAAGGGGGTTGGAAAAGCGGGTGAACAGGCTGGTGAACCATGCCTCGTTCTGCAGGGGCAGGACGGCGTTAGACATGGTGGTCATGCCAGTCATCAGCACGGCAAAGCCGATGAGGATGGTGCCCACGCCTTTTTTCTTCTCACTCTTACACATATACAGCAAAATGCCGATAAATGCAAGCAAAGGACTGAAAGAAGTGGGTTTGAGCAGATTGATGAGGAGGCTGTCGCCCTGCAGGCCGGAAAGGCTCAGGATCCAGCTGGTGACAGTGGTGCCCACATTGCTGCCCATGATCACGCCGATGGCCTGATGCAGCTCCATGATGCCGCTGTTGACAAAGCCGACCACCATGACCGTGGTAGCGCTGGAACTCTGGATCACAGCGGTGACGCACAGGCCAAGGAAAAAGCCTTTAAGGGGGTTGTCAGTCAGCTTGCTCAGGATCTTCTGCAGCTGGCCGCCGGCCTGCTTTTCCAGTGCTTTGCCCATGATGTCCATGCCGAACAGGAACAGGGCAAGACCTCCAAGCAGGGAAAAGACATTGAAGATGGTCATAAAGATTTCCTCACTTTTGTTTGACGTGTTTTTGATGTGTTTCTCCTGATTTTGAGTATACAGATGCAATGTAAAATCCAAAATCGAGGGAATGTAAAATCCGTGTAAAGGTAAGAAAAATGTAAAAAATCAGTACATGGCTGCGCTGCTGCGTGCATTCTTGCCGGGCTGCGAAAAAGCCGCCCGCACAATATTGTTTTTTACCGATCGTTCTATTATAATAATAAGAAGGAATCCTGTACGGTACCTGACAGCAGGCAGGGCTGTGCAGCAAAAGGGGAGCACAGGAGGAACAAGAATGGGCACATTCAATGTCTCGCTCAAAACGCTGACCGACCGTGTCAGCATGGAAGTTGTCTATACGCCGAAGGAACTGGATCAGATCTGTGTGGAGATCGCCGAAGTGAACCGCCCGGGTCTGTTTCTGGCGGGCTATTACGATTATTTTGATAAGCTGCGTCTGCAGATCATGGGTCTGGCCGAGATGAACTTTCTGTCCGGCCTTTCACCGGAAAAACGCTACGAAGCGCTGGATCAGCTGTTCCGTCAGCAGCCGCCGGCTGTTATCGTCTGCCGCAGCGAAGAACTGACCCCCTTCCCGGAAATGCAGGAGCTGGCCCAGAAGCATGGTGTTGCACTGCTGCGCTCCAACGAGACCACCTGCACTCTGATGGGCAGCCTGATCAGTGTGCTGAATCTGGAACTGGCACCGCGTATCACCCGCCATGGTGTGCTGGTGGAAGTGTACGGCGAAGGCATCCTGATCCTGGGCGACAGCGGCATTGGCAAAAGCGAGCTTGCCATCGAGCTGGTCAAGCGCGGCCACCGCCTTGTGGCAGATGATGCGGTGGAGCTGCGCAAGGTGTCCAACCGCCAGATCATGGGTACTGCCCCGGAGAATATCCGCCACTTCATTGAGCTGCGCGGCATTGGCATCGTCAATGTGGCCCGTGTGTACGGCGTGGGCGCGGTCAAGCTGAGCGAAAGCCTTGACCTTGTGGTTCAGCTGGAAGCATGGGACCCCACTAAGAACTACCAGCGCACCGGTCTGGAAAACGAATACTACGACATTCTGGGTGTCAGCATTCCCAGCACCAGCATTCCGGTCTCACCGGGCCGCAATCTGGCTGTCGTGCTGGAAACTGCAGCCATCAACAACCGCCAGAAGAAGATGGGCTACAACGCAGCGCGTGAACTGCTGATCCGTCTGGGTCTGGACGATAAAATGGATTGATCCCACACCGCAAAAGGAGCAAGTTATCATGGAACGATTCAAGCAGAAACTGCAGGCAGCGGCGATCCCGTTCAGGGAGAATGAACCGCTTGCGGCGCACTGTACCTTTAAAATCGGAGGCCCGGCACAGCTGTTTGTCATGCCGGAAAACGAGCAGCAGCTCTGCAGTGCAGTTGCGCTTTGCAAAGAGCAGGCTGTCCGCTATTACCTGCTGGGCAACGGCAGCAACATCCTGTTTGCGGACGAAGGCTTTTCCGGCGTGGTGATCGATGTTTCGGCACTGGACGCAGAGATCGCGGTGGAAGATACAGTCCTGACCGCAGGCGCAGGTGTCCGCCTTGCGGCACTGTGTAAGGCGGCACTGAAGCATGGCCTGTCCGGGCTGGAATTTGCCTACGGCATCCCCGGCACGGTGGGCGGTGCAGTGTATATGAATGCGGGTGCCTACGGCGGCGAGATGAAGGACGTGCTCACCACAGTGCGGTATCTTGCGGCAGAAGGCGAGGTCAGAAAAGTGCCTGCCGCAGAGCTGGATCTCCGCTATCGCCACAGTATTTTTGAAGAGAACAGCGGCTGCATCCTCTCGGCACAGTTCCATCTGCAGCCCGGAAACGCAGCGGACATCCGTGCAAAAATGGATGAATTGATGGCCAAGCGTGTGGAAAAACAGCCGCTGGATAAGCCCAGCGCCGGCAGCACCTTCAAGCGCCCGGCGGGTGCTTTTGCGGCTGCGCTGATCGACCAGTGCGGCCTGCGCGGCTATCGCCACGGCGGCGCAGCCGTCAGCGATAAGCACTGCGGCTTTGTGGTAAACCTTGGCGGCGCTACCTGTGCTGATGTGCTGGCACTCTGTGACGAGGTGCGCGCCATCGTAAAGGAAAAGACGGGCTACGACCTTGAAAAAGAGATCCGGGTCGTCCGATAACGGAAAAAGCAAAAAAGGAGCGGTAGATCAGATTATGGAGCTGTTGATCGTCAGCGGACTTTCCGGTGCAGGCAAGTCGGTGGCTATGAATGCGCTGGAAGATATCGGTTTTTTCTGTATAGATAATGTTCCGGCCGGACTGCTGCCCAGCATCACTGCATTTTCGGAAGCGGGCGACAGCCAGCTGGAGCGGGTGGCTCTTTCCATGGATGTGCGCGGCTGCCGCACCAGCGAAGAGATCGAGCGTGCGCTCGACAAGCTGGATGAGCAGGGTGTGGATTATAAAATTCTATTTCTGGATGCCCCGGATGACGTTCTGATGCGCCGCTACAGCGAGACCCGCCGCCGCCACCCCATCAGCATTGCCGAGGGCATTTCCACCCGGGAGGCCTTTGCAAAGGAACGCAAAATATTGAAGCCTTTGCAGGAGCGTGCAGATTACGTCATCAATACCGCCCTGCTTTCTACAGCACAAAACAAAGAACGCATCTGCGATCTTTTTGCAAAAAATGGCGGAGCCAAGGGTGCCATGCGCCTGACCGTGATGTCCTTTGGATTCAAATTCGGCATCCCGCCGGAGGCAGACCTTGTGCTGGATGTGCGCTGCCTGCCCAACCCCTTCTACGTGCCGGAACTCAAGCATAAGACCGGCCTTGATCAGGATGTGGTGGATTTTGTCATGAGCCACCCGGAAGCGCAGGAACTGCTCAAGCGGTATGAGAACTTTTTGCAGTATGCACTGCCGCTGTACGTCAAGGAGGGCAAAAGCCAGCTGACCATTGCGGTGGGATGTACCGGCGGCAAGCACCGCTCTATTACATTTGCGCGCAAGATCGCGGAATACTGTACCTCGCTCGGCTATGAGCCGGGCGTGCAGCACCGCGATGCCAAACGCTGACAGAATTCGAGGAAGTATGAGTAGTTTTGCATCCCGCGCGCGGGAGGAGATCGCGCAGCGCAGCATCCAGAAGGATTGCTGTGTGCGTGCGGCAGCTTATGGCATTGCGTGCTTTGCCAAATATTTTGATGCAAAGGGTCTGGTGGTGCAGACCGAGCAGCAGGAGACGGTGCAGGCTGCCCAGCAGCTGTTCGCACGCTGCGGCGTGCAGGGCGAGATCCTGCACAAGCAGCGGCCCAGCGGCATGCTGTATGAGTTCAACATCCGCGCGCCGGAGCAGGTAGCCCGGATGCACGAGCTGTTCGGCACCACGGGCAGCGAGACCAGCCTGCAGATCGACCCCCGCCTTATCCGCTGTCAGACCTGCGTCAGTGCGTACATTGGCGCAGCTTTTTTGTGCAGTGGAACGGTCATTGATCCGCAGAAAGAATATAATCTGGAATTTCTTACCTCCCGCACCAATCTGGCACGGGACTTTGAAGCGCTGCTGGCAGAGCATGAGTTTGCACCGCACCGCACCCGCCGCAACGGCGTGAACCTGATCTACGTCAAGACCGGGGCCAATGTGGAACGGCTGCTCAGCTTTATGGGCGCTGGAAACGCTGCAGAGGAAATGCATACGCAAAAAGCCTTCAAACAGGTGCGCAACCAGACCAACCGACAGACCAACTGTGATACGGCAAACCTTGGCAAAACGGCCCGTGCCAATGCGCAGACGCTGAAGGCCATCCGCTTTCTGGAAGATCAGAATGCCCTTAGCACTCTGCCGGAGGTACTGCAGGAGGCCGCTGCCAAGCGGATGCAGTACCCGGATCTTTCGCTCACAGCGCTGTGCGGCTGCTTTGAGCCACCCGTGAGCAAATCCGGCCTGTCGCACCGGATGAAAAAGCTGGAGGCGTTGGCCGAAAATCTGCGGCAGAATCTGGAACAGGAGACAAAAGCATGAGCGAAGCATTACCCAATACCCGGCCTTTTGTCCATCTGCACATCCACACAGAGTACAGCCTGCTGGATGGTGCCTGCCGCATTGACCAGCTGATGGATCGCGTAAAAGAGTGCGGACAGACCGCCATTGCCTGCACCGACCACGGCGTGATGTACGGCTGCGTGCAGTTTTATAAGGCTGCAAAAAAGGCTGGCATCAAGCCCATCATCGGCTGTGAGGTGTATGTGGCCACCCGCACCCGCTTTGACAAGGTAAATAAGATCGACGGCAACAACCACCTGATCCTGCTGTGCAAAAATGAGACCGGCTACAAAAATCTGATCAAAATGGTGTCGGCCGCCTTTGTGGAGGGCTTTTATTCCAAGCCCCGCATTGATAAGGAACTGCTGGAAAAATATCACGAAGGTCTGATCTGCTTGTCGGCCTGTTTGGCAGGCGAAGTTTCGCAGGCCATTCTGGCGGGCGATTATGAGCGCGCCAAAGCAGCAGCGCTGTGGTATCGAGACCTCTTCGGCGAGGAAAACTATTATATCGAGCTTCAGGACCATGGTCTGGAAGAGGATAATACTGTGCTGCCGCAGCTCATCAAGCTTGCACGGGAGACCGGCATTCCCATGGCGGCCACCAACGACTCCCACTATCTGCGCAAGGAGGATGCCAAAATGCAGGGCATCCTGCTCTGCATCCAGACCGGCAAGACCATTCAGGATGCGGATAAAATGGAGTTCCAGACCGACGAGTTCTATGTCAAAACGACAGACGAAATGTACGAGCTGTTCTCCATGGTGCCGGAAGCCTGCGAGAATACCGCCAAAATTGCCGAACAGTGTAACTTTGATTTTGATTTTGGACACACTAAAATTCCATATTACAAAGCGCCGAACGGTATGGATAATCAGGCGTTTTTTGAAAAGCTCTGCTGGGAAGGTCTGGAGCGCCGCTACGGCCCCAATGTTCCGCAGGCCAACAAAGACCGTCTGGAATACGAGATCGACGTGGTCAAAAAGATGGGCTACACGAACTACTATCTTATCGTGTGGGACTACGTGAACTACGCCAAGAGTCAGGGTATCCCGGTAGGCCCGGGCCGTGGCTCCGGCGCAGGCAGCATTGCGGCTTACAGCGTGGGCATCACGGATATCGACCCCATCCGTTATAACCTGATCTTTGAGCGCTTCCTGAACCCGGAGCGCGTCAGTATGCCAGATTTTGATGTGGACTTCTGCTACGAGCGCCGTCAGGAAGTGATCGATTACGTCAACCGGAAATATGGTGCCGACCATGTGGCTCAGATCGTCACCTTTGGCACCATGGCCGCCCGCAACGCCATCCGCGATGTGGGCCGCGTGATGGGCATTCCGTATCAGCAGGTAGATGTTGTGGCAAAGCAGGTGCCCATGGAGCTGAAAATGACGCTGAAGCGTGCGTTGGAGGTATCGCCGGAACTTAAGCGGATGTACGATACCGACCCGCAGGTCACAGAGCTGATCGACACGGCCTTGAAGGTGGAGGGCATGCCCCGCCATGCTTCCACCCATGCGGCGGGTGTCGTCATTACCCCGGAGCCTACGGACTACTATCTGCCGCTGGCCACCAACGACGGCCTGCCTGTGACCCAGTTCAACATGACCGAGATCGAAGAACTTGGCCTTTTGAAGATGGACTTTCTGGGCCTGCGCACGCTGACCGTCATTCATGACGCGGAAACCGCTGTGCAGAAGCACCACCCGGAGTTTTCCATCCAGAAACTGGATTACGACGACCCGGACACCTACAGGATGCTGGGGCAGGGAGACACCGAGGGTGTGTTCCAGCTGGAATCTTCCGGCATGAAGCAGGTGCTTGTGGGCCTGCAGCCGCAGAACCTAGAAGACATTATCGCTCTGATCAGCCTGTACCGGCCCGGCCCCATGGATTCAATCCCCACCTACCTGCGCAACCGCCACGAGCCGGACAAAATCAGCTATAAGACCCCACAGCTGGCCCACATTCTGGATGTGACCAATGGCTGCATCGTCTATCAGGAGCAGGTCATGCAGATCTTCCGGGAGCTGGCAGGTTTTTCTTTTGGTCAGGCAGACAATGTCCGCCGTGCCATGAGCAAAAAGAAACATGCCGTCATGGAGGCCGAGCGGGAGCACTTTGTGTACGGCTGCACCGATCCCGGCAACGAATGCCCCGGCTGTGTGGCAAACGGCATCTCTGAGAAAGTGGCCAATGAGATCTACGATGAAATGTCCAGTTTCGCTTCATATGCGTTCAATAAGAGCCATGCGGCCTGCTATGCCTATGTGGCATTCCAGACGGCCTACCTCAAGTGCCATTATCCCAGTGAGTTCATGGCGGCTTTGCTGACCAGTGTGCTGGATAACACGGATAAGGTCATTGAATATTCCGGCGAGTGTGCCCGCCTTGGCATCAAGGTGCTGCCGCCGGATGTGAATGTTTCCAACGGCGGCTTCACGGCGGATGGAAGCGGTCAGATCCGCTTTGGCCTGAATGCAGTCAAAAATGTGGGCCGCAACCTGATCGAGAATGTGGTGAAGGGGCGGCAGAATAAACCTTACACCGGCCTGTACGATTTCTGCAAGCGGATGCATGGCAATGAACTGAACCGCCGGGCAGTGGAGTGCCTCATCAAGGCCGGCGCATTCGATCATCTGGGCAACAACCGCCACAGCCATGTGGAGGCCGTAGAGGGCATTCTGAAGAGCATTGAGACCGACTCTCGGCGCAATCTGGATGGACAGCTGGATCTGTTCTCGGTGATGAGCGGGGAAGCACAGAGCGGTGCTTCCGAGGATAACTATGAAATAAAGCAGCTGCCGGAGTACAGCCATAAGGAACTGCTCCAGCAGGAAAAGGAAGTCAGCGGCCTGTATCTGTCCGGTCATCCGCTGGATGCTTACCGAGAACAATCGGCACGCATTACATCCCACACCATCAAGGATCTTACAGGGGAAGATGCCCATGTGAAGGATGGAGAAAAAGTGCGCATTGTGTGCGCGGTGGTAAAAAGCCGCATGATGACCACAAAGTCCAACAGCATGATGGCTTTTACCAGCGTAGAAGACCTGACCGGCACCATGGAAGTGATCGTATTCCCAAAGGTGCTGGATGCTTTCCGGGATTCACTGCACGAAAATGCAGTCGTCGTGATCGATGGCAGACTGTCGGTACGGGAGGATGAAGCTTCCAAGCTGCTGGCAGAGAGCATCGTCCCGATCGAAAATTACGATCCGGCCCGACTGGATAACGGCAGGCCGGACCCGATGAAAACGGCAGCAAAGAAGCTGTATATCCGTGTGCCTTCCCGCAGCAGCAGGGAATATGCAAAGGTGGTCAATCTGCTTGGCATTTTTGATGGGGACATGCCGGTGCTCCTGTATCTGACCGATACCAAGCAGTATCTGCGTGTGCCGCGCCATCTGTACGCATCCGGCCATCCGCTGCTGTTCAAAGAGCTGGAAAGGCTGGTCGGAACGGACAACATTGCAACAAAATGACATTTCCGTGCACGAATCTTAACGCAAATCCGGCGGGATGGCTGTTTCCAAAATAAGGCGTTTGTGTTATAATGATTCAAGGCAAGTGAAGTGCTTTGGACAGCGTTAAAATAGAGAGCGCTGTGATACCATTGGGTAAATGAAGAAACAAATTGGAGGGAAACTCTCGTATGGAAAAGCAGATCAAAACGATTGGCGTATTGACGAGCGGTGGTGATGCTCCTGGCATGAACGCTGCCGTGCGCGCCGTAGTCCGTACCGGCCTGCATAAGGGTTACCGCATGATCGGCATTCAGCGTGGCTACAATGGCCTGCTGAACGGCGAATGCTTTGAGATGAACCTGCGCAGTGTGTCGAACATCATCTCTGCAGGCGGTACCATTCTGTATACCGCCCGCTGTCTGGAATTCAAGACCAAGGAAGGTCAGGACAAGGGTGCAGAGAAGTGCCGCGAACTGGGCATTGATGCGCTGGTGGTCATTGGCGGCGACGGTTCTTACCGCGGCGCTCGTGAGCTGGCCCACCGCGGCATTCCGATGATCGGTCTGCCCGGCACGATTGACAACGATATTTCCTGCACCGATTACACCATTGGCTACGATACCGCCATGAATACCGCGCTGGAGATGATCGACAAGCTGCGCGATACCACCCAGAGCCACGACCGCTGCAGTGTGGTCGAGGTCATGGGCCGCAACGCCGGTTATATTGCTCTGAATGTTGCAATTGCTTCCGGCGCTATGGCTGTTCTACTGCCGGAGAAGGAATTTGACATGCAGCGTGATATTCTGGATAAGATCGCTGAGACTCAGAAGACCGGCAAGCGTCACTTCATTATTATTGTTGCCGAGGGTGTCGGCCATGCACAGGAGATCGCAAACGAGATTCAGGCACGCACCGGCATCGACTCCCGCGCCACTATTCTGGGCCATGTCCAGCGCGGTGGTTCTCCCACTCTGCGTGACCGTGTGAACGCTTCTGCAATGGGCTACCATGCCGTGTGCCTGCTGGAGCAGGGCAGGTATAACCGCATCGTCGGCATGAGGGGCGAAAAACTGGTGGATTACCCTGTGGATGAAGCTCTTGAAATGACTAAGACGCTTGACCCGGTGCTGCTGGACGTTTGTAACACCATTTCTATCTGATTTTTGGACTGAATTGAACGTAAATACGTGAAATACGGCATCTACAGATTGGATAAAATGTAGACAAAATCGGGTCACTCCTACACATTCCCTGTATTCAAATGCAAAAGCGGTATAAGGAATTATGGGATCTTTTCAATCTCATTTTTAAGCCAGTCGATGCTTCTTTGGGTATAAACACGTTCAGTAAGGTCTTTAATATGGTGCCCAACAAGTCGTTTGATGGCATATTCGTCCATGTTATACTTTTTGGCCATTGTAACAAAAGTAATACGTCCATCATGGCCTTTATGTTCAGGGTTCAGTGACAGCAGAGGAACGACTTCGTTGACAAGCTGCACGGAAAAAGAGGCATAGCGCATTTGCGTGACTTCGCCTTTTACGGTGTTCTGATGATGGAAACCACGCTGGCGGATCGTGAAAAATAAATAAGGCGAACCTGCTTCGAGCGCTTTTTCGTAGCGGGCTTTTACCAGGTTGTAAATTCGGGGATGAATCGGCACTGTTCGGTTTATCCCCGCTTTTGTTTTTAAGCCGCCTGTAAATGTGCCCACATCCATATCAACATCCTTCATTTTCAGGTCGCATAGTTCTCCGGGACGCCAGCCAGAGTAGCACTGAATTAGAATCATGTCAATGATAGGATGCTTGTCTATATTTGCCCATAGAAGATCGAGTTCTGCTTCGGTATAGGGAATATGACTATTCGGTTTGCGGACATACCCCGAATCGATCGTGAACATACGAGCATAATTTTTATCGACGAGTTCGCGGGAGACTGCATAATCAAAGAGCAGATTATAAAGATTTTTCATTGAGTCTTTATTATTGTTTTGTGCATGGCGAGTTTCTCCGGCGTAAACGATGGTTCCGTTTTCAATACAATTCTGCAGGTGCGAGATATGAACGTCGCGGACAAGCATGTTATGAATCGAGGAGGAGTAGGCCCATGCTCTTTTATAACGGGAAATCGTAGAAGAATCCACTTTTTTCTCTTTCGTGGTCAGCCACATATCAAAAAGGTCCTGCATGGTTGTTTTATTGCTAAGGTCAAATGGATGCGCGTTGTATTTCATAAGCGCTTCATATGCTTCATTATACGTTTCAAAATAAGCGACCGGACGGAGCGGGCATACGATCGGTTTGCCTTCATCAGTTCTTCCGGCTGTGACCATTGCCCGAAAGGGCTTGCGAAGATTACGCCCTCGGACTTCGGAAATCTGGCCGAATCCATTGGGAAGACGCATATGTTTTTTCTTTTTTGGTGGCAGCGATGACTTGGATTTGAGCGGGTAACCGCAATGAGGACAAGCTGCTGCCTTATCGCTCACTTGTAGACAACACTCTGGACAGAGTTTTAACATAGAAACCTCCTTCAATCATTGTATAAATTTGCCATTTTCACTCAAAAGCTCGGTCAAACCGGGCTTTTTCTGTTTGAAAAAGCTATTCTAGGTTAAACGATAGATTTTTGCTTGTCAATCCTTCAGGGCGAAAAAGATAAAAAACAGCACGCGGGGGACCATTTTTACAAGTATCATCCTTTTGAGCCTGGGAACGTATTTAGACGCTCCTAGAGTAACACAAAAGGAGTACGATAGAATGGATAAAGCTAGATTAGAAATGGGTTCGGTTCCTGTACGGATCGCAGCACGAGTATACGGCAGAGATCCTGCTTGGGTGAGAGCTGGAATCATCGCTGGGTGGTTACCGATTGGAGAAGCGACTAGGAACGGAAAGCGCGTTACAGATATTCAGCAGATGAACTCAAAGCTGGGCAGGATCAGCTATTACATCTCACCCAAGCTCCTCTATGAGCAGACCGGCTATGAATGGAGGGGCGAAAAATGAGCAGAGAACGTGCGGAGCTGTCAAAAAAGAACCCATACCACATTCCGAGATACCGCTACTACGAGCTGAAGTATTTTTGCAGGCAGTACGATGACTGGAAGAAGGCCCTGACTCTGATCGACGGCTGGCAGACATCACCCAATGATATTTCCGGCATCATCAAGGGCTGCCCACCTGTAAGCCAGACCGAGAGGATCGCACTGTCCAGAGTGTTCTACTCTAGCTGCATCGATATCGTGGACAGGTGTATTGCGGAACTTGATACGGCATTGGCACCGTACATAAAAAAGGGAGTGACAGAGGGAGACGGCTACAACAAGCTTCAAGCAAATGGCTGCCCCTGCTGCCGCGAGACCTACTACGAGCATTACCGGTACTTCTTCTGGCTCCTGAGCAAGGAACGGCAGTGAGACGCGAAAAAATCAGCCGCCTTTATGAGAAAGGTGGTATGAACAATGTTTAGTCTGATCGTTGCAATTTTGATCGTTGTGCTGCTGGTCAAGTGCATTGGCCTTGTTGGCGCTAAGACGGAAGAGGTGAAACAGAGAACAAAGAAGAAACACTGAAAATCAAAATGGAGCTTATGGGAAGCCATAGGCTCTTTTTTTTCGCAGACGCGAAAAATTCACCCTCCTTTATGGAAAGAAATGAACAATTTTAGGAGGTATTTTACTATGCTGAAGAATGTTATTAAAGGTTTTGAGGAAATGATGAACTGTGTTCTGACCGCTATGAACGAGTCGCTGAGCGATCCGTATGCGGGCTGGAATGAAGGGGAAGAACTCCTCATGCTGAACGAGGTTCGGTGTGGTATCCGCTAATGGATATTCTGACCGGAAAACGGGCGTATGGAAACATGCGCTCTTTTCTTTGACGTTTCGGTGTAGGCGCGAAAAATACAGCCTCCCTTATGGAAGGAGATAGCTCAGTTGGCAGAGCGCTGCTTGATTGCAGAGGTCGTGGGTCCGAATCCCATTCTCTTTCTTTTTTCTATTCTAGAATAGAATGTTGGCGCGAAAAACGCATTGCCCTTTATGGAAGGATGTCTTCCGAAGAACGAAAGGAGAAATGCTATTATGGCAAAACGAGTAAAGACGAATTATGACCGCGGGTACGTGAACGCTATGGATAAGATCCGCGTGTTCATCGAAAGCAGCTCGAAAGTGATGTATGTCGATACACGCGAGTATAAGAATGCTGAGACGGCACGCTGTGCTTACCGGAACGCGATCGCGCTGGTGCGGGCGGGAGGAATCGTGCGTGTTACTTGCAACCGCAATGAGCTTTTCCTGATTCGCAATGACATCTGAGGCGAAATGGAGCTTACGAGAAATCGTAGGCTCTTTTTCTTTTTTCCGCACGCAGGGGACAGGTTCCTCTACTATATTATTAAAAAGGAGAATTTCAAAATGGACGCAAAACTGTTTCTGATCGTTTTCATCTGCATTGCTGCACTGGGGTTGGTGCTGGGTATTGCCATCGGTTTCAACCTGAGCGAAGGCCAGAGGTGTGTCGGTGATCTTGTGATCGCACCCGGTGACGAGGATGCAGACCATTGCATGTTCCTGGACCTTGCGAAAAGTCCGGAAACTCTGGCAGGGAAAGAGCGGGTGATGCTGAACATCAAAATGATCCGGACGCGAAAATAACGTGGTGTTCTATGGAGGAGACTCCAGAATGATATTTTGTAAAGGAGATATTTCAAAATGGAAAACTACGAAAACAAAGAATTGCTGAAAGACGCGGCGAAGAAATCGCTGGAAAGTCTTAAGGATCTGAAGCCGGGTACGGAAGAGTACAATACGGCTGCAAACATGGCATTGAAGCTGTACGATATGCAGCTCAAGGATGAAGCGCAGGAAAACGAAAAACAGCTGAAAGAGGACGAGGCCGTGCGGAAAGTGCACGAACTGGAACTCGATCAGGAGAAAGCGGAGAAGGCGCGCAAACTTGACTGGGCAAAAATCGGCATGAAGGCGCTGACGTTTGCAGGCACGATTGGCATGACTGTGTACTGGTCGATCTGCGAGGCAGGCGGTGTAACCCAGCTGTCGAGAGCAATCAGCGAGGGAGTACATGAGCTGAAGAGAGGCTTTACGGAAAAAGATTAAAAGGAGGAACCGAGGAGGGTTTGTGGCGAAAGCTGCGGACTCTCTTTATTTTTTATGCGATATCATGATAACGCTCAGCCGCAGGAGTGGACGAACTACTACGGAAGCGTCTACCGCTGCAACCATCCTGTGTACCGGGTATGCACCTTGTATAAAGAGCGCAGCAAGGGCCTGTGCGTGATCCAGCAGCGCTACAACGAGAAAAGCAAAGCGACCTACTGGAGCGCCATAGACCCATGGCTGACCGATAAAATTTACCTGCATGACGGGTTCAAGGAATATTTTGACAGCCATGCCAAACGAAAAAATCAAAACGGAGAATATCCTACCGTGACCGTGCGGCAGATCATGTGGGCGCTGCGGATGAAGCCCCTGAAAAAAGAGCGCTGGGAGACCGTGTTTGACAGAAGCACGATTTAGGACGCGAATTTTACAGGGTGCTTTATGAGACGAGTTACGTCTTAACATTTATATTTTGGAGGTATGAACTATGAAAATCAAAGCTAATGCTAATGGTACGTCACTTGGAATGTCAGACAAAGCGAAAATTGATCGCATGGATTGTGCGGGTGCGGCTGGCGTGATTTTTACTGCAGTGGGTTTGGTGCTTACTGCGATAAGTTATGCTACCTACATGCACGGAACTATGTGGATTTCGGTGCGCGATAATGATACGGAGGGACGTAGTACGATATGCAAAGCTTATACGGAAACCGAAGACAAATTGCTTAAAGAGTAACTCACAGGCAGGAGCCGTGGAGAAATCTGCGGCTCTTGTTTTTCGTAGACGCGAGAAAAACTTGCTCTATTATGAAGGAGGTGAGAGTTATGGAATACCTTCTGGCAAAGAGCGACAGACAGCTCGGTATTTGCCTGAGAATGCTGTACGACGAAGGATACAAAGGTTTGGTTGTTGAAAGTGTGATAAACGCTAAGAACCGAATGGAGTTCCACGTCAAGGTTATGGCTGACGAAGACAAGATGGCGAAGTTGAATGACCGCTACCAGACGTTGATTTCCTAAATCTTACTCTGGAGGGCAAAAGATCTGAAACATGGTCTTTTGCTTTTGTCCGGGCCATGCTATAATGAAACAAAGGGAGGCGAAGAGCGTGAGAGTGACATCGCACATGATTGTTCCCGTGAAGAAAAACGGCAAGTGGACGACCTATATCAAAGAGTTTGAAGAAGATATTCCGGATTTGGGACGGCACTGCATGATGTGCAATTCCTGCGGCGAACCGAGCTATCCCGAATGCATGAAAAAATGCCCGGTGGAGCGTGATCGTGTCGAGCGTGAACAAAAGAAAGCGCAGGAGAAAGTCGCCAAGCACAAAGTCGAGATTGATATTCTGGCTGGGCTTGTCCGCGATGGACTCCTGAAGGTAGAGGATGCTGCGCCGCGCGTTGACATGAGCGTGGAAGAATTTGAAGCGGCAATGAAGAGCATGAAAGCTTGAAAAAATAACTTACATATGATAAAATCAAATTGATGACAGAGGTGACAAAAATGCCGGTATTGAGCATTTTCTATGGTATTATCGTCAGAATGTACCGTGAGCAGGGTGGCAAGCATAATATGCCGCACATTCACGCTGAGTATTCTGGAGAAGAAATCGTGATGGCCTTGGATGGAACGATTCTGGAAGGAAGCTTCCCGAAAAATAAATTGAAGCTTCTGGAAGCGTGGGTCGTTATTCATCATGATGATCTGGAAGCAAACTGGAAGCTGTTGAGCAACGGTGAACAGTTTTTCCGTATTGACCCGCTGAAGTAAGGAGTGATATTTGATGCTGCAGCCGAGACTAGTTAAAGTTGAACCGATGCCGGATTTGAAACTCCGCTTGTACTATGAAACCCATGAGGTAAAAGTGTTCGATGTCGTGCCATATGCAAACGGTTCGTGGTATGGGCAGCTGAAGGATGAGAAATATTTTAATTCCGTTCGGCTTTTACCCGATGGAATTGGGATTGAATGGCCGGAAGGACAAGACATTGCGCCGCATGAACTGTATGAGAACAGCGTTTCTGTGAAGAAAACAGCTTGATATGTGAATGGGGGAGCTTACGAGAAATCGTAGGCTCTTTTTATTTTGTCCAAACGCGAAAAAATCTCCTTGCTTTATGGAGCAAAGACCATGAACAAAGGAGAATACTATGCGAGAAAACAAATTTTGGAACTATTCGATTACGATTGGCAACATGATTGTGACAATGGCATTCGGACTTGGAGTGGGTCTTGCAGTGCTGTTGTTTGCATTGATTGTGCGATCGATTCTTAGCAAGAAATGACAAAACAAGGTACGAACTGAACTTGTCTTTGTTCCGGAATTGAGCCGTGGAGAGATCTGCGGCTCTTTCTTTTTGGCATGGCGCGAAAAAATCAGCTTGCTTTATGGAGGTAAGAGGGCTTTATCGAAAGGAGAAATTACTATGATGAAAACTATTACTTGGGGCGACAGCTTTAAGTGGAGCGGTATTGTTCTGGGACTGTATGCAGCAGTCATCGGGGCAATCGCTGCTTACGAGAAGTGGATCGCTTATAAGGACAAGGCAGAGAGGCTTGATAAATACAATTCATTCAGAGATATGGATAATCAAATCTGAAAGATCACGCCCTCTTATCTTTTTTGAAAATGATATTTCGGAGGTCGAACGCTATGGAGGACATTATGCTGATCCGGTCAAGTTTTATGCGCCGTATCATTTCACAGATCATCAACAAGGCTTTGAAGAAGCAGGCACCCGGTGTAGAAGTGGAGCTGAAAGAAGCTCAGGTGAACTGGGTGGACAAGGAGCAGAAGCTGCGGGTACATCTGGAGCTGGATGCGGAGGTAACGAAGGCTCAGCTGAATGATATTCTGAAAAAAGCTGGAGTGCTGTGACGCGAAATTTTCAGTGTGCTTTATGAGATGATTAGTCTCAGATTTATATTTTGGAGGTATGAACTATGAAGAAACTGGTGAAGGTTGCTTTGGGCGCAGTGGCGTTTCTTGGCATTACCGAGTTGTTCTGCGTTGAAACCGTTGCAATCATGTGGAGAAAGCTTATGATGCGCAATGATGATTCAGCGGCAGATGCACTCGACAATGCGATGAAAGCAGGCCGAGCAAACTGGGAGCTGAAGCTGTATGAATTCCTGAAAACAGATCAGGCCGAAAGGCATCTGAAGCGCTAATCGAAAGCGAGGGCTTACGAGAAATCGTAGGCTCTTTTATTTTTCAAAATGGAGGTTTAGCAATGAAACTGACGAAAACATGCGCAAAGTTTCTGCGCAAACATGGCGGGACGATCCTTGCCATCGGAGCCTCATTTGGTGTCGGTCTGACCATGTGGGAGACGGGGAAGGCGACTGTGAAGGCTACCACGTTCGTTACCATGAACAAGGACGAACCTATGGCGAAAAAAGAAATCGTCAAGGACTGCTGGAAGTTTTATATTCCAGCGGCTGTGGTTGGCGCTGGAACTGTGGCGTGCATTCTGGGGTCCAATGCGCTGAACAAGAAACAGCTGGCCAGTATGACCGCTGCCTACATGGCACTGGGAAAAACCTATCAGGAGTACCGCAGGGAGGTGGCGGAGCGCATCGGTGCTGAAGAGGAAAAAAAGCTTCGCATGGAAGTTGCTGAAAAGACAAAAGGTGAGGATGTTCAGCGGGATAAAGATGGTGATGTCATCCGGCTGTTCTACGAGCCTGCGTCGAAAAGATATTTTCATGCCACCATGTCCCGTGTCATTGAGGCATCGTACTATTTCAACCGGGAACTGGCCACGAACGGTTGTATTTCTGTGAACGAATGGTGCAACTATCTCTGCGCTGATGAACTTACCGTTACACCAGAAGGCGACGAAATGGGATGGTGTCTGGACCAACTCATATATGACTGTGATGCCTACTGGATGGACTTTGAATACGATAAACAAATCACGGATGATGGACTGGAGTGCTATTACCTGGCACCTGCACTTGATCCGGTTAAAAATTACCTGAATTATGAGGAGGACACTTATCATGCATAAGATCGACTGGTGGAAAGTTGCATCTGTGGCGCTGATGGCTGCAAGCGCAGTGCTGAGCTTTGGACATGACCTGATCGAGGATAAAAAGACCGAGGAAGACCTGCAGGATATGGTGCAGGAAGAAGTACGGCGGCAGCTGGCGGAAAAGAACCAGTAAACGCGAAAAATACAGGCTCCTTTATGGAAGAGAAATCCAATTTGAACAAAGTAAAGGAGAATGATATTTATGTACGATTACAATTTTTACGAACAAATGGACAGCCTGATGGTAAATCTGCTGGCAGATCTGGCCATCAACATGGTACGTGTGCTGTATGCTACAGTACGATACGTGTTGATGCAGCCGATCAGACTGGTGGAATACATCTGGTACTGTATCCAGATCGAGCGTGAATGTGACCGTGAGGAAACGATTCGCTTCGAGAATTTGAAACGAACTGGACACATCTGACGAAAGCGAGGGCTTACGAGAAATCGTAGGCTCTTTCTTTTTTATATTTTACGGAGGTATGAAAAATGAACCTGAAATCATTTGCAAAAGCGAGTCGGCAGATGCTGAATCGCAATGCATCCAAGATCCTGGCCGGTTTTGCTATCGGCGCAGGCGTCATGGCTGTAGGTTTCGCCATCGAGGCAACTCCGAAGGCGATGATCCTGCTGGAGGAAAAGAAGGCAGAACTCGGTGTCGAAAAGCTGGATGCGAAGACCATTGTCAAAACGGCTGGCCCGGTATACATTCCGACGATCGTGAGCATGGGCCTTTCGACCGCGTGCACGATCGGTGCGCTGAAGGTGAAGAGCCAGCAGAATGCCGCGCTGGCTGCAGCGTGCACGCTCTCGGAAACGGCTCTGCGCACCTACCAGAATAAAGTTGTTGAGACCATTGGCGCAGAGAAGGAACAGGAGATCCGTGAGGCTGTTGCTCTGGATAAGATGGCAAAGAGTCCGGAGCCGGCAGTGATCCCGAATGCAAAAGGGGTCGAAATGGATGATATTTACTATGACCAGCGGGTAAAATGCTGGGAAAGCCTGAGCGGGAACTACTTTTGGACCACACGGAATGCCATTGAACGGGCTATCAACGGGGTCAACAAACAGCTGCTCAGCGATTTCCGCATGACCGAAAACGACCTGTTTGACTATCTGGGGATGGAACATAACCGAAACGGCGATCTGCTTGGGTGGGATACCGACACGACCATGGAAGTGGAAACGTTCTATGCTTCCAAACTTGATGAAAACGGTATGCCGTGCCTTGTACTGGACTACCGTACACCGCCCAAGTGGCTGGGCTATTGATTTTTTTTCAATGCCCGGAACAGACGCGAAAAATTCACCTTGCTTTATGGAGGTAAAACTCCAACATTACAAAACTTTATATTTAAGAAAGAGGTAACAAAAATGGACGAAATGAATAATGTGACTATGGAGAACGAGACTTCTATGGAGGTCGCTCCTGTTGAGAGTGTTGTTCCTGCTGAGGCAGAGAATCCTGCTTACAACAACGACTGCGAGAGCAGCGCTGGCATTAGCTTTGGCACTATTGTCAAGGTTGGTGCTGGTGCGGTGCTTGTCGGAGCCGCTGCTGTCAAGTTTGGTATTCCGCTGGTGAAGAAGGGCTTCAATCACATCAAGGAGTCGATTGCCAACAAGAAGATGAAGAAAAACGAAGTCATCGACATTGAGTCGAAAGAAGTTCCTTCTGACGAGGAAACTACGGAAGAAGAGTAATGTTTGGTAAGGCGAGAGCTGTGGAGAAATCTGCAGCTCTTACTTTTTTTGCTTTTGAAAGGGGAAAGACATGGCACAAGTAGATATGCCGAAGTCCAGCATTGGCCAGACGCCGACCGAGCCGAAAAAGAAGCTTGAGAAGGTCGTCAAGGGTAAGGTGGCGGTGAAAGAGCAAAGCGATATGCAGAAGATCGCATCACAGTTTCTGGCCGAAGATCTGAAAACGGTGAAAGACCGTATTCTGACCGATTATCTGCTGCCGATGCTCAAGAACGGTGCATGGAGCATTCTGAACTCGGCGTTCAGCATTGCACTCTGGGGTGAAGACCGCAGCCGCGGCGGCTCGAACAATTACTACGGAAACAACCGTGGGCAGCGCAACAGCTACGATGGCTATTATCAGGGCAGCCAGAACAATCGCCCGAACCCGCCGCCCGTGCGCAGAAGCTTGCAGAATCTGGATTTCGAGAGTCGGGGTGACGCTGAAGACACTCTGGCGGGTCTCAGGGACGCACTGTACCGCTACCGGCAGGTTTCGGTGGGCGACCTGTGGGACCTGATGGGCGTGACAAACGATTCGACCGACTACAATTATGGCTGGTACAACCTCGACGATGCATTCATCAAAGGCATCCCCGGCGGATTCCGACTGGTTCTGCCGCACACTGTACCGCTGCGCTGATAGAAAGGACTGATATTTTATGAAGTTTCTGAAAAACGTGAAAACCGACGAGTTCATGGCAACTGTGACCCGGACTGCCTCGAAGTATGGCTATAAGCTGAAGAAAGCAAGCCCTACCATCATGATCTTTGGTGCTGCTATTGTGGGCGTAGCAGCGACCGTCTCTGCCTGCAAGGCGACTGTGAAGGCTCAGGATATTCTGGAGAATCATAACGAGATGGTGAAAGCCATCCATGAGACCAAGGAAAAGGTCGATAGCGGTGAAATGATCCTGAAGGAAGGCGCTGCCTACACCGAGAACGATTACAAGAAGGACCTGACCACGGCCTATGTGCAGACCGGTCTGAAGCTGGCGAAAATCTATGCACCTGCAGTAACCATGGGCACGGTTGCACTCGGCTGTATGTTCGGCTCGCACCACATCATGACCAAGCGTAACGCCAGCCTGACTGCCGCCTACATCGCTCTGGATAAGGCCTTCAACGAGTATAAGGGCCGTGTGACCGACCGCTTTGGCGACCGCGTACAGCAGGAGCTTGAGCACAACATCAAGGCCGTTGAGGTTGAGACCACCCGGAAAAATGAGCAGGGTGTAGAGGAGACTGTCAAAGAGTATACGGATGTGGCAATGGCACACACCAGCCCCTATACGCTGATCTACGACGAGACTGTGAGCTCCTGGGATAAGGATGCACAGCTGAACATGTCCCATCTGATCCAGGCGCAGGCTGCTGCAAACCGGAAACTCCATCGCCAAGGCCATCTGTTCCTTAACGATGTCATTGATATTTTGGACCCCTATGGCAACGGTATGCATCACACCCCCGAAGGCCAGGTCGTCGGCTGGATCTTGAGCCCGGATGATCCTATGAAGGAAAATCGTGTGGACTTTGGTGTAACCAACTATGTTGAGAACAACGATGCGCTGAACAATTTCATCGACGGATTCGAGCGCTCTGTCCTGCTGCGGTTCAACTGTGACGGCGTGATCATCGACAAAATCTGAGACTGATATTTTGGAGGAACTTGCTATGACCAGATACGTTAAGACGCTTTCTTATCTGTTTGCTGCCATGGCCGGAGTGTGCTTTGTCTCTGGTCTGGCAGTTCTTTCGGAGTGAGGTGCACGATGGACAGTTTGGAAAATGCATTCCTGTTTCTGGACTATCTGACCGATACCAAGCGCAAGCGCCACATGGTGGGAGGCATTCTGATGAGTGTCTCCCTTTTCTTTGGCGGTCTGGCGTTTACCATGATGACGATTAAAGGAGAAGACAATGAATCGGACAATTCGTGATGTTTTGCTGTTTGGCGCAGGTTTTGCCGCAGGTGCGTACGTTATGCACACGGTCTTCCGTACGAAGTACCAGGAGTACGCCGATGCACAAATTGATGATGTGCGCGACCACTACCGCAAGAAGGAAGCTGATCTGGATGCCATGATCGAAGAAAAGGCCCAGCAGAAGAGCATGGAGCAGCTTACGGGAAAGTACCGCACCGAGTCCGACCCGGAAGATATTGCGCCCCACGACCCTATCGAGATCATCCAGCCGGACGAGTTTGGTGACATCGACGACTATGAGACTCGCGGGCTGACCTATTATGCCGATGGCAAGCTGGTATTCGACGAGGAGACAATGCCTGTGAACGACGATGATATTCCGAACATCATCGGAACAGAGGCGCTGAACCACTTTGGCGAGTTCATGCCCAGCACCATTCATGTGAGAAACAACAACTATCATAAGGACTATGAGATCATTCAGGTTCGTCAGAACTGGGGCGACCTCTATCCGGAAAAGGAGGAAGAATGATATTTTCGGATCTTGGAGAACAGTATTATGACTGGCTCCACAAAATCGTGTGCGGCGAATGGGAGCCGAGAAATCTCTCGTTCCATCGGCTGCTCATGTACTTACATAACCGCACCTATGTTTGGGCCTGCGAAATGGACCAGTGCAGAGCAGAAGATGGTGTGAATCTGCGTTACCGTTTTGCCCGCGAATGTGATATTCCGTATGGCAAGATCGATGCGGAGTTCCACGGTGTTCCGTGCAGTATGCTGGAAATGATGGTGGCCCTTGCGGTGCGCATCGAAGAACATATTATGGAGGATTCCAGTGCGGGAAACCGTGTCGGGCAGTGGTTCTGGAACATGGTTGTCAGTCTCGGGCTTGCTGCCATGGACGACGGCCGGTTTCACGAAGACCGGGCAGATTATATTCTGGACAGGTTTGAGCGCAGAGACTATGAATACAATGGTGCCGGCGGTCTCTTTACAGTGAACCGTCCGACCGAAGATATGCGTCGGCTTGATATTTGGTATCAGCTGATGCACTACCTGCAGGAAAACGATTTTTGAAAGGAAAATCAACATGGATATGACGAATATTATGTATGAATTGGTCAACACCAAAACTTCGCTGACCATTGCTGACCGTACCATCGAAACTCTGCAGAAGCAGAACCGGAGTCTGAACCGTCGGTGCCTGCGCCAGAGTCTGATGATCGCAGGGCTGACATGGCTCACCGTTACGGCCTGCAGGATGCTGAGCGAGAACGATAAGAAGCGCAAAGAGGCTGAGGAAGACGCCCGGCAGCTCCACGCGGCACTGGCTCATACGCAGCAGGTGTTGGACGATGTGAACCGCAAGAACGCCGAACAGTTCTGGACGGAGAGCAGCACAATTGCGAAGGAAGCCGAAAAAGATATCTGCTGCGATGGGAAGGCAACCATTACCAAAAATCCGGAATAAAATGCATAGAAAGGAGGAAGTCAGTTGCCGATGATTGATTTCCTGAGGATCGCCACGCGAACCGGAAAACACGGGGTGATCGAAGTGTACCCGAACTTTATCATCACCAAGTCGAAAGACCTGATGATCCGGGGTTCTGATTTCTATGCGATCTGGCTGGAAGAACGCAGCTTGTGGAGTACCGAAGAGCAGGATGCGTTGCAGCTCATTGACCGTGAACTTGATATTTATGCAAACGAGCATAAGCAGTTTCTGGGCGATAATGTTCGAGTCTTACATATGTGGGATGCACAGTCTGGCATGATTGATATTTGGCACAAATATTGTCAGCGCCAGATGCGGGACAACTATCATACCCTCGATGAGACATTGATATTCGCAAACACCTCTGTCAAAAAAGACAGTTATGCATCCAAACGACTGCCGTACCCGCTGGAACAGGGGAGCATTGCCGCCTACGACGAGCTGATGACCACGCTGTATACGCCGGAGGAACGTGAAAAGATCGAATGGGCCATTGGTTCCATTGTAAACGGGGATTCCAAAAAGATCCAGAAGTTCCTTGTTCTGTATGGTCCGCCCGGAAGCGGCAAATCGACCATTCTGAACATCATCCAGAAAATGTTTGATGGATATTGGGCCGTGTTTGACTCGAAGGCACTTGGCTCATCATCCAATGCGTTTGCACTGGAAGCGTTCAAATCGAACCCGCTGATCGCAATTCAGCATGACGGCGATTTATCGCGTATCGAGGACAATACCCGATTAAACTCGCTGGTTTCCCATGAAACCATGATGGTGAACGAGAAGTTCCGCAGTGCCTACGCAAGCCAGTTCAAGTGCTTCATGTTTCTCGGTACAAACAAGCCCGTAAAGATCACGGATGCAAAATCGGGTCTGATCCGGCGACTGATCGATGTGGAGCCAAGCGGCGAAAAAATACCGGCAAAGAAATACCGCGACCTCGTAGGCAAGGTTGACTTTGAATTGGGTGCTATTGCATGGTATTGCAAAGACGTCTACGAGAAAAACAAGCATCGTTACGACAATTATGTTCCGACACGAATGCTTGGTGCATCCAACGACTTCTACAACTTCATGCTGGACTCCTACTATATCTTCAAAAAAGAAGATGGCGTATCGCTGAAACGTGCCTGGGCAATGTACGACACCTACAATCAGGAGGCAAAGGTTTCGTATCCTTACTCCAGGCGAGCGTTCCGTGAAGAATTGATGAACTATTTCTCGGATTACAAAGAACGTGCCGAGGATATGAACGGCGAACGGGTGCGCAGCTACTACAGCGGCTTCAAGTACGAAAAATTCAAAGAATTTCTGGAGGACCCTCCCCCCGGGGATGATGCGGGAAACGATCCCCCTGCCTCCTCCTGGATCGAATTGAAGGAGCAGCATTCTCTCTTTAATGATATTTGCAAGGACTGCCTGGCGCAATATGCGAACGAAAATGGCACTCCCCTGCAGAAGTGGGAGAATGTCAAAACCAGATTGACCGGGATCGATACAAAAAAGCTGCATTATGTAAAAGTTCCGGAGAATCACATTGTCATCGACTTTGATATTCCCGGCCCGGATGGGAGTAAGAGCTTTGAGCGCAACCTTGAAGCTGCTTCCAAATGGCCAAAGACCTATGCTGAGCTTAGTAAATCTGGTGCGGGCATCCATCTGCATTATATTTACACCGGTGATCCGGCTAAGCTAAGCAGGATCTACGATGAAAACATCGAAATCAAGGTATTCATGGGAAAATCTTCTCTGCGAAGAAAATTGTCGAAGTGCAATGATATTTCCATCGCAAACATCAGCAGTGGCTTGCCGTTGAAGGGAGAAAAAGCAATGGTCGATGTAAAGCAGATCCAGAATGAGAAGCATCTGCGCATTCTCATCAAGAAAGCGCTGGCAAAGGAGATCAGCCCGTATACGAAGCCAAGTGTGGACTTTATTGCCCATGTTATAGACGAGGCATATGAAGGCAACGTCCCTTATAATGTGGATGACATGCGGAATGCCATCTTGGGGTTCGCCGCCAGCAGTACCAATCAGGCGGAGACCTGTCTGAAGATCGTGGCGAAGATGCACTTCAAATCGAAGGATGATATTCAGCGGGAGGCCCCTGCGGGGGAGGAAGCGCCATTGATATTTTTAGACGTGGAGGTGTTCCCGAATCTGCTGCTCGTGAACTGGAAGTTTGCCAAGCAGGGGCCTGTACACCGCATGGTGAATCCTGCACCGGACGAGATCGAGAGCCTGACAAAGTATCGGTTGGTCGGCTTCAACAACCGCAAGTACGACAATCATATCCTTTGGGCCCGCATGATTGGGATGTCGGTGGAGCAGATCTATGCGTTGTCCAAACGGATCGTCAACGAGCACACGGGCTTCTTTGGTGAGGCGTACAACCTGTCCTACACTGATATTTGCGACTTCTCATCGAAAAAACAGAGCCTAAAGAAGTTTGAAATCGAATTGGGCATCCATCATCAGGAGCTGGGACTTCCGTGGGATCAGCCGGTGCCGAAGAGCCTGTGGGACAAGGTGGCCGAGTATTGCGACAACGACGTGATCGCGACCGAGACCCTGTTCTACTCGAAAACGTGTCAGGCAGACTTTGTGGCACGTGAGATCCTGGCAGACCTTGCCGGCATGACGGTGAACGACACGACAAACTCGCTGACAACACGCATTATTTTCGGCAAGGAAAAACACCCCCGGCTGGTCTACACCGACCTTGCCACGGGGAAATCCGATGCAATCGTGGAAGTCGAGCCTGATATTTTGACGGACTGCAACATCATCAATGCCTTTCCCGGTTACGAGTGGACCAAAGGTGAAGATGGCAAGTACCACAACATGTTCCGGGGCACAGACCTGGGCATGGGCGGTTATGTCTACGCTGAGCCAGGAATGTACACGAATGTAGCTTTGTTGGACGTTGCGTCGCTGCATCCGCATTCGGCTGTTGCCATGAACTACTTTGGCGAGTACACCAAGCGTTTCAACGACCTGATGGATGTGCGAATCTATGTCAAGCACGGCGAGTACGAGAAGGCAAAGGGGCTCTTTGGCGGTAAACTGGCAAAATACCTCGATGATCCGCAGCAGGCAAAGGATCTGGCGGAGGCGTTGAAAATCGCCATCAATTCGGTTTACGGGTTGAGCAGTGCAAGCTTTGACAACCCGTTCCGCAACCCCAAGAACGTCAACAACATTGTGGCGCTTCGAGGGGCTTTATTTATGCGCACTTTGCAGGATGAAGTGCAGCAGCGTGGCTTTAAGGTGGCGCACATAAAAACGGATTCAATCAAGATCCCCGATGCGACCCCGGAGATCATTGCGTACTGCATGGATTTTGCGAAGAAGTACGGCTACACGTTCGAGCATGAGGCGACCTATGAGCGGATGTGTCTGGTGAACAATGCCGTTTATATTGCAAAGTATATGGCTGCCGACCAGTGCGAGGCGCTTTACGGTTATATCCCGAGCGACTGCAAGGACGAAGGCGGCGAATGGACGGCTACGGGCACACAGTTCCAAGTCCCGTATGTGTTCAAGACCCTGTTCTCCAAGGAGAAGATCGAGTTCACTGACCTCTGCGAGACAAAGACCGTTTCCAAGGGCGCTATCTATCTCGACAAGAACGAAGATCTGCCTGAAGGCGAACACAATTATATTTTTGTGGGACGCGTGGGACAGTTCTGCCCGATCATGCCGGGAAAGGGCGGCGCTCTGCTGCTGCGGGAAGCGGGCCTGACGGATACCGGCGAACGGAAATATGCTTCTGTGACCGGAGCAAAGGATTATCGCTGGCTGGAAAGCGAGGCGGTCTATCAGCTCCAGATGCAGGAGGATATCGACAAAAGATATTTCAACCGGGAAGTCGATGAGGCAGTTGAGGAAATCTCCAAGTACGGCGACTTCAACTGGTTCGTTGGTGACGACGGTGTTGCTCCCTGGACAGCACCCGACCTTCCATGGAGCGATGCGCAGGAAGAAGCAGCAAGAAATTTTGACGTGAGGTGATATTTTATGGCGAACAAGCTGTGTGATTCCCAAGGACAACTGATTGGCTATATCAAAACCGTCGAGAAGAATATGCACGACGGCCTGACGAGAGTGATTCTTCATACTGGTAATGAACTCACATTTCTCCCGGGTGATCTGATCGCTGATCGGGGTGGTAATTTGAGTATTCGTTATGGAGGGCCCAATGCGGGTAAGAAGAGCACTTCTGCTGCGAACACCGCTGCTATCAAGGACGTTATCTTTGCTCCTCCGGCCACGATCGTTTACTGGTCGGATGGCTCCAAGACCATTGTGAAGTGCAGCGAGAAGGATGTTTTCGACCCGGAGAAGGGGCTGGCTATGGCGATCGCAAAGCGTTGCGGTGGCAATAAGGGCAGCTATTACAAGGAGATCCAGAATTGGGTCGAGAAGAGCGGGAAGAAGTATCCCGGGAAGACTGCTACGCAGAAGAAAGCTGCCCCTAAGTCTAATCCCGATCGAGAATCTATGAAGAAGTTAATTTCCAAGACCAATGAGGACTGGAATGAGTTCCTTAAAGCCTGCGCAAATAATGACAATACGGAGCTCCTTCTCAATATGAATGCCCTCACTGCAGACCTGAAAATTCTGGAAATTGAAATCAACAAGTAAAAAGGAGACTGATATTTATGTACACAAAGCGCCAGAAAGTCAATATCGACGATACCCGTTTTATCTTCCAGACCAATTTTTCCGGTGATCCGGAGCGTGACCGCTTTGGCTCTGACCAGCGCCGTGTCAACGTGGTAATTCCTACCGAGGAGCTCGCGCAGTATCTGCTGGATCTGGGTGTGAATGTCAAGCAGACCAAGCCGAACCCTGAGCGCACTTACGACGAGCCGTTTGTGCCCACGCTCTACGTGCCGGTCAATATCAAGATGGACTCCAAGTGGCCGCCGCACATCTATTGGGTCACAACTGCTGGCAAGCGCCTGCTCTGCAACGAGGACACCATCAGCCAGCTGGACTTCATCCGCGTCAAGAACGTCTGCCTGCAGGCAAATCTCGTTGAGAAGAGGAACGCACCCGGTGAGTACAGCCTGTATGCTGATGTGATGTACGTTGAGCAGGATGCTGATGCTGACCCGTATGCGGAGCGCTACGCTCAGTACGCAGAGCCTGCTCCTGAAGTGCCGTTCTAAGGAGGATACTATGGAAAAACTGTTTATCAGCTGTCCGATGCGTGCTCGCACTGCAGAACAGATCCATGCGACTATGGACCGGATGCATAAAATCGCCGAGGCTATTTTCGGCGAAGAACTGGAGGTCATCCCGACTTACTTTGAGGGCACCCCTCCTGAAAATGCCAATGATCGTCTGTGGTATCTGGGCAAATCCATTGAGAAAATGTCCGAGGCGGATTGCTTCATCGGCATTTTCGATGACCAGAAAGCTTATGATGGCTGCATCATCGAGAACCATGTCGCCAAACTCTACGGTGTACCGCAGTATCTGGTGAATATTGCGTACGTAGCACCGGACATCATGGAGCAGCGTTTGCAGCATATGGTCTGATGGTATTTATCGAGTGCCGGGGTCGGTCCTCGGTTGAATGATCCAGTCGGTGAGTGCCCACGTCGCAAATGGCGTTCTCAGAGGAAACAGCTCGATTGATATTTTGATTTTGGGAGGTTGAACGTATGAAAGTCTTGAGAATCCAGCCCAAGAAGTATCCTGAAGTTATTGAAATCGACGGCTCGCTCGAATCTCTTCAGAAAGAAGTGGCCGGTCCGATTCAGGCGGTCTACCCGTGGGATGATCCGGTTGCACTTATCTGCAATGAGGAAGGAAAACTGATTGGTGTTAGCTTTAACCGGACTCTCATGGATGCAGATGGTGCACCTACTGATGTGATTGTCGGTACATTCCTTATTGTAGGGTTGACGGAAGATGACTTCGGCGACCTTTCGCAGGAGTACATCGACAAATATGAGAAGCTGTTCCACCAACCGGAGAAATTCTGGCATGAGATCGACGAACGGGGAAGAACTCATCTGAAAATCGATTGCTGTGATCCGGAAGAGTAAGACACTCTAAAATCAAACAACCTGGAGCCGTGGAGAAATCTGCGGCTCTTTTATTTTGGGTCAGTAGCTTAGTCTGGCTGAAAGCTGGCAGCTCATAACTGCGTGATCGCGGGTTCAAATCCTGCCTGACCCACCAGAGGTGCAAGCCTTATATTTGAATAAACAAAGGAGAAAACAGCATGAGCGCAAGAAACTATGTCCCGGCAATGGTGAAATGGATGGTCGAGGAAGGTACCAAGAACACCTCCAGCGGCAACTGGATATTCACGAGCGCGGAAATTGCAGAAGCATTTCCTGTAGCCGAAAGCAGCGTGATTGAGATGTTTGGAGCAATCCTGACCGAAGTTTATCAGCATGAAGCTGTGGCGGAAGCAAATGTAAATTTCGAGAGCGACGGTTCGGCAACTTTCGATTTGACCTTCTACACAGATTACTGCCCGAACATCAGTGATGAAACAAAGGCTGGGTGATTTTCATGGGTGATAGCAAAGTTACAAAGCGCTGTGCAAAGTGTGGCGCTGTGATGCACAACGTGTCTGTGGCAAGGAAATACTGCGATTTTTGCAGATTTGGCTATGCAACCAATGACCCGGTACTGCCTTTGGTACATCCGAAGTACACTGGGCCGACTCTGCAGGAAATTATGAGAGAGGCTACCAAGGAGGGGCTTCAGTATGCAGAATATTGTAAAAAACACGGACTGCACTAATCACATAAAGGAACTCTGGAAAGTTTTTACAAAAGAAGGCAAAGAACTTTTTTCCTACACGATTCGCGGTGAAAGTGAAGACGAGGAAGAATGCACCAAACAGCTTTTAGCTTATGAGAATCATTGCTATCCTAACCAGATTCATGTTCACACGGAAATGAGGTGATTGGATGGCGGGTATAACGCTCTATGACTACCAAAAAGATGCGCTGGAACGAATGAAAATCGGATGCATCTTATGTGGTGGTGTAGGAAGCGGAAAATCAAGAACAAGTTTGGCATTTTACTATACGCTCTATGGTGGCACAGTCAACACCAAAAACTACGTTAAGATGCATGATCCACCCGACTTGTGTATTATCACCACTGCGAGGAAGCGCGATACAGGCGAGTGGGAGGAAGAGCTGGCCCATTTCTATATGTCCACCGACAGCGACCTTGATATTTACAATCACAAGGTGGTTGTGGATTCATGGAACAACATCGGAAAGTACGTTGGCGTGAAGAACGCATTTTTTATTTTCGATGAGCAGAGAGTCATTGGCAGCGGGCAATGGGTCAAATCCTTCCTGAAAATCACGAAGGAGAATGACTGGATTCTTCTGAGCGCTACTCCGGGAGATTGCTGGACAGATTACATTCCGGTGTTTATTGCAAACGGGTTCTATAAAAACCGGACGCAGTTCAACAATGAACACATAATCTATAGTCGTTTTTCCAAGTTTCCGAAAATTGACCGGTATCTGAACACCCAGCGACTGGTACGCCTGCGTGAACGGGTGCTTGTAGATATGGACTTTGAGCGACCTACTGTATCTCACCATGAGAATGTTTTTGTCGAGTATGACAAGCCTAAGTATCTGGAAATTTGTAAAACTCGCTGGAACCTGTGGGAAAACAAACCCATTGAGACCGCCAGCGAGTTTTGTTATTTGCTGCGGAAACTGGTGAACACAGACCTGACTAGGTCGCAAAAAGTTCTGGATATTTGCATGACCCGCCCAAGAGTCATAATCTTCTATAATTTCGATTATGAACTGAATATTCTCATGAATCTGCCCTATGGCGATGATGCGGAAGTAGCGCAATGGAACGGCCATAAGCACCAGCCAATCCCTGACAGTAAGAAGTGGGTATATCTGGTCCAGTACAATGCGGGTGCAGAAGGTTGGAACTGCATCAAGACCGATACCGTCATATTCTATTCGCAGAACTACTCCTACAAAATTATGGAGCAGGCTGCAGGCAGAATAGATCGACTGAATACACCTTACAAGAACCTGTTCTACTATCATCTGAAGAGCAGGGCGGGAATTGATCTGGCGATTTCGAGGGCACTGAACTCGAAGAAAGCGTTTAATGAAAGGAAATTTTATGGCATATAAAAATTGTCCGATGTGCACGAAATATGATTATTGCATGGAAGACGGGCGAGTGTGTGGCGTTACCGAAAAACTCATTGAACAATGGTTTGACGAAAAGCTCGAAGTATTAAACGAGACCCTCGATGTTTGTCGGCAACAGTCAGCATTTGGAAATGTTTTTCTCATGATGTCTGATAGCGATATTGAGGCATTGAAATCGGGAAAGGTTTTGCACTGGGCGGGCGAAACGTTCAAATGCGGAATATTTATTCGATATGAAGGAGTCAAGAAAAATGTGCAACCCATCGAAGAAAACAATCAAGAAAATCGACCGGATGCTGGAGAGCAGATGTAAGGAGCATAGAACGTTTGGAAATGCGCTGAAAATGTACATTTTTCGCAATCCTACTGAAATCGGCTTGGATTATGTAACATTCTGCGGCAAGGCTGGATATTTCATCGGAGTTTCACTGGAGAAATCTGGTGAGTACAATTTCTTCGGCATTCTTTCGCCGGAGCAGGTATGGGAGGTTGCTTGATGAACCTGTCGAAAAAACATCTGAAGCAAATTTATAGGCGAAGGAACGGCTTTGGTGGGACTACCGTTATGCTGAGCAAGTTCTTTCATGCCGCGCCGAACAACCGGGCAGATTACAATAAAATGATGGACTGGCGCTGGAGCATGTGCACAAACGTTCGCTACATGATTCCGGGAGAAAAAATTAAACGGGGCAAAAAAGTAGCTCTGAGACATGAAGGACTTGTTAAGAGTGCTTATTTCTTAAATGCCGGTCTCGCAGATTTAGGAGCGACGATTTTAGATGCTATGTCTAGTATCGACAATTTTACATCAAATTTGAGAGGAGCATTTGAAAAATGAAAGAACTTGAAAAGAAAGTTGCAGAAGCCGAACTCAAAAAGGGTTAAAGATGAAATCTTGACGTATGCCAACAAAGATGAACTGGCAAATCAGGTCGTTACCCGGACAACTGCCGATCCGGAATTTTGTCACTTTATTGTACTGACGATGTGGGCGATTACCCTGATGAGAACGCTGGAGGAAGAGAACAATGATTAAGGATTCTGGAGATCGTACCGAATTTGAAACCGGTGCTAAACGTGATATGCATGCAGGAAAGGGGCGGATGGATCTTCTGCCCTGGTATGGCATCATGGAGGTCAGCAAGCACTGCGAGGAAGGTGCGCTGAAGTATGGTGAGCACAATGTGGACAAGGGCATTCCGCTGCATTCGTTGTTGGACAGTGCTTCTCGGCATCTGGCAAAGTACATGGTTGGTATGGACGACGAGGATCACCTGCGCGCTGCCTGCTGGAACCTGCTGTGGGCTCTTAACCAGCGCGTAACGCATCCGGAGTTGGATGATAGGTTTGTGCCAAAGATGAAAAGCTCGAACGATGAACAACTTATTACAGTTGTCTGCAGTTCCTGTGGTAATCATTTTGAAGCGCCGACCGAATGGTGGGTCCGCAAAAGAGCACAGTATACCAATATTCCAGACGGAGTGATGACGACTTGCCCTCATTGTGGGAATGTAACAATCGTTCGGGAGGTGAAGCCTGATGAATGACTGGATGCGCGAAGTGGATTATGCAACCTACTGCCCGAAGTGCGTGAACTTCAAGGTGCTGGAGACGGATGAACCCTGCAACGAGTGCCTGACGGAGTGTGCACGGGAGGGCAGCAAGAAGCCCGTGAAGTTCGAGGAGAAGACGCGAAAATAACAGACTCCTTTATGAGGTAAACTCATATTTGAAAGGAGATACTTATTATGAAAAAAACATTGAAGGTTATTGTAAAAATGGCATGTATGTGCGGTGCCGTAGCATTACTGCTGTTTGAAGCTTATGACACATGTATTAGACCGAAGATCAATATGATCAAATCTGAGACATGGAACAAGGCTTGGGACAGCGGGTATAAATACGGATATCACAATGGCCGTTTTTGCGGACTGTATGATGCACTTAGAAACGAGTATATTACACATGAGGAATATGAGAAACTAATTGGAGAAGATTAAAGGTGAAGAGCCGTGGAGAAATCTGCGGCTCTTTGTTTTTTATCATCGAAGGAGATGCTTGTATGCAACGTATGAACATTAAATGCTGCCATTGTGGGGACTATACTCCATTTATCACAGAGGAGAACATTGAAGTTATTCCTCAAGTTAATCTCACAAGAACCGACATGGATTGTTTGGGCGATATCGCTGAGGCATTGAGGGAATGCGGTTGCTTGGGTACGTGTGATTTCTTACGCCGGGTTCAGAGTGAAGTGACCAAAATCGTAGAGTATCAGGAGGAACGGTGAACGCTAAATGATATTTGCTGAAGAGGATTTGAACTCTTTGAATGCTATTGCTGGACTATTGGCTTCATTCGGGTGTGATAGTCAGGCTGGCTGTGTGCTTTATATTCAGCACAAAATCGCAAAGACCATGGAGGCTGACGGAAGGAAATGCAGAAATGAGAAACATGTCTAAGAAAACCTGGAAACTCCGGGTTTGGAATCACATGACCGAGATGCAGAAGCTGGATTATCTTCTTACGAAAGCGGGCATTACGCATGAGATGGAAAGAAGATTTCCTGAGAACGATAAAAACCGGCCTGAAGTTTACGGCCCTGGAGCACTGCATGATGGGGGCTATCAGATTACAGTTCGAGATAAATCTGGCACATATCTGTGGGATGCGGTATGCGGTTGGTGCACTTACGGGTTTCCTCATTTACTCGAGGTGTGCGGGCTAGCACTTGTTGATCATTATGATGTCGAGGGCTGGCTCACGGCTCGGCAGGTTATGAAGATGTGGAGGCGTAGAAATGCTGCGAAAAATCGCTGATTTTGTCAAAAAGATATTCCGCATGGAGCCGATCCCGACGACGGTTACTACCCTGCGGGAGGCTTTACAGGCCTTGGAGGTGGCTCGGAACCACTTCGAGCACTGTGACCCGGAATTTGTGGATGCGGCTATTTTTGAGTTGAACGCTGCGGAGTGCCGAGTGGATGCAGTTAGGAGGTGTGTGGGGTGACAACATTCTATTTTCCAGCTTACAAATGCAGCTTATGCGAACAGAAATTCAATGATGGTCTCTGCTATGTCGGTTTAGCCGATGCTCTAAATCATGTGCCTGAATTGAAAAAATATGAACCGGTTCACCACTGCGAGCATGGAAATATTGGCTTCGGAAAGTTTGCAGGGTTTGAAAGGGTTGATAAAAATGACTGATGTTTGGACGAAAGTTGGCAAATTTCTTGGCCGGGCTATTGCGCTGACACTTATTTTGTGCGCTTGGGCCATCATTATTGCATTCACGCTGAAGGTGCTTTGGCTTATCTGGTTTCGGATTCTGCTGTGAGGTGAGAAGGCTATGGACAATGGAAGAGTGCCATATGAAGAAGCCGTAGAAGCTATCCGGAATCGGATTAAGACAGTGTACGAATTTTCTGATGATGACATTGAAACCATCTACGCGAATGGCCGACCTATTGATATGGTACGAAAACAAACTCGGAATGCCCTTACTACATATGATCTTGAGTATGGCTACAGGGTTCCGGTTGGAAATTTCACGTCGATAGACGATGTTGCTTGGCTGTTGGCGAATAGCTATATCACTTTGCAAGACGCACGAATCTGGTGCATTAACACCAATCACTCACTGGTTGATATGGAGCAAGCGGTAGGAAGTATTCGATACGGTCAGACAGAAACTACGACTATCCCAGCTTGGCATGAAAAGAAAAGATCTTGGCCGTATCGGTTGGTTGCTTTTCTGAACGAAGTAATTGATATGTTTGTACAAGCTATTACGGAGGATTTCTTATGAAACACACTTTTATCTTTACCTGCACAGACAACGGTGGCGGCTATCAGAGCTTTGAAGTCAGGGCGACCGACAAGCAGGAGGCCATCCGTAAAGGCATGAAAACAGCGAAGAAGTTCGCTTGCGGAGAAATCTGTGGCGACTGGGAGTGTAAGTTGAAGCGAGAGGATAGTTTATGAACGAGGACTTTGGAACGATTACCATTCTTGCTCCTAAATGCCAGAAGTGTCCGAAGGTGAAATCCTGTGACCATAAGCAAATGGCTCATCTCGGGTACATGATTGTGCCAAGAGGTGCTGGAAAGAGCCTCGGACAGCTCGAAATAGTGGACACATGGATGAAAAGGAGAACTAATTATGAAAATCATTGAACCTAAGTACGAAATTCTCACTGATATCTCTGAGGGTGGCATCAAGGAGCTGCAGCAGATTGAGCGGGTGGCCCGGGTCTGCTACAAGAGCGAGGATAAGATCACGCCGGATGGTGAGTCGGCAAAGAAACTGGTGGGCTTTCTGGTGAAGCAAGGGCATGAGGCTATGCTGGAGCATTCGCAGCTGTCCGTGCTGTTTACGTGCGATCGTGGCGTGGCCAATGAGCTGGTGCGGCACCGCATTGCGAGCTTTGCGCAGGAGAGCACCCGGTACTGTAACTACTCAAAGGAGAAGTTTGAGGGCAGCATTACCGTTGTGGAGCCGTTTTATATCGATAAAGAGCAGAATCGCCTGTTCTATCGTAAATGGGTAGAATCCTGTGAATTGGCAGAAAAAACTTATTTTTTGATGCTTATGAACGGCTATCGTCCCGAACAGGCCCGTTGTGTGCTGCCGCTGTGCTTGAAGACTGAGATTGTGGTCACGGCCAATTACCGCGAGTGGCGCAATATCTTCAAGCTGCGTACTCATGTGGCGGCCCATCCTCAGATGAGAGAGCTGATGTGCCCGTTGCTGAAGGAACTGCAGAGCAAGATCCCGGTGGTGTTCGATGACATTTACACGTACTGGCCGAAGGATGACCAGACGGAAAAGGAAAGTGTGGAGAAGTGATGCGAATTGTGCTGCTCACAAGTGTTATTTTGCAAGCTATTGCAATTGGAATGTCTTTTGCTGAGAACATCGGCAAAGAAAAACAGAGAATCATCAGATATACAGGATGGTTCTTGCTTTTGATTTACATGGTATTTGGTTGAGGTGATTAACTATGAAAAATCGTATTATTTGCGTCGTTGCATGTATGATGATGCTCGTTGGCTGTGTGGTTCTGTGTAGCTGTGGCAACTATAAGATGTTCGATACGACCTTTACCTACTCCTGGGCACAGATTAAGCTGCCCGACGGAACCATCATCGAAGGCAAGGTAGATAACTGGAACGATTGCGAAGGCGATCAGCTGCGAATCACGATTGATGGCACCACATATCTAGTTCATGCAGCAAATGCTATTATGAAAACCTAAGGAGATATGTTCATGACGATTGGCGAAGCGGACAATGCGGAAATTTTGGCAGGACGCTATGTTGACGGAACGTGGTCGTATACACAGGCGCTACGTGAGGCGAAAAGTGTGGCGTTTCAAAAGAAACATTTGATGCTGAGGTCTTTGCATGGCGAGTAGCTCTCGGTAAGGTTAAGAGGAGCTCGGGACAGCGGTGATAGGATGACTACATATAAATTTGTAGATAAGATGGGAGATGCAAAATGCAGCAGAAAACACATGACTTTCTCGTGAGAATGCGGGTGCCGATGGCGACATTCGGTGGAGATCTCATGGGAGAAGCGATTGATTTCACTATTCAGGAAATGCGGAATAATCGTTTTGTCACACTGACAGGCATTGAAAATGTACTTAGCGATCGTTTTCACTGCAGTGCAAGTTCAGCGGATGCACGGCTTCGCAGGGCACTGTACGTGACTGAGTTTCAGTGTGGAGAGTATCCGAACCCTGAACTTGAGCGGCTTCGGGCCGAATATCGGGTTGATCGGTGGTCTGTGAAACGGTTCATTTATGCCGCGGCAAGGAGGGTGATGAACGATTTTGACTGATTCTCGGCAACTTTTTGGTCAAAAACCCACTTCGTGGCCAAAAATTTTTGCAAAAATGGCCACAAAATATTACGATAATACGTAATAAAATTGCCGTTTGGCCAAAAACCCACTTTTTTCTTTAACTTAATAAAAAT
>NZ_QVGY01000030.1:0-254 GCF_003604105.1 Faecalibacterium sp. AF10-46
GGGCAGGGTGTGGACATTATGTTCCAGAGTATGCTCACCGAGGGCAAACCCTACCCGGAGTACGCCAGCACGCCCAACTCTGTCCGGCTGACCCTTCGCAGCACGATGGAAAACCAGAGCTTCGTGCGTTTCATCGCAGAGACACAGGATAAGCGGTCCAAGATGTTCACGCTGTCGGAGCTGATGATTCTGCACTATCTGCGGGAGCACCAGAAAATCACCCTGAAACAGGCGGCAAAGACGATTCAGGAAAC
>NZ_QVGY01000030.1:264-1210 GCF_003604105.1 Faecalibacterium sp. AF10-46
CTGAAACAGGCGGCAAAGACGATTCAGGAAACTCAAGAGCTGTGTGGATTTAATAAGAATCAAACCTATTATATCCTGCACCAGATGTGCAAGGACGGCATCTTGCAGCCTGATGGCGTAGGCCGAGGAACGAAGTACAAAAGCGTGAAGTGAAAATTTACGCTGACTTTTACGCTGAAAGTTTGATTTGCGCTGAATTTACGCTGACTTTCCGGGATTTACGCTGAAAATACGCTGACTTGGTATGGTTTGCGCTGAATTTGCGCTGAGAAACGCGCGCCGCGCGATTAGCGGTTTTACCGCGCGTTTTCTGTGGCTCAATCTTCCTGTCTACCGTGCTCACACCCCAGCGACAGGTAGTGCTCCATCTCCCCTCTCAGCACCATCTGTGCGTACTCCAAGGGCTTGTTATAGAGCAGCCAGTCCAGCTCTGCCCGCTGTGCCGGGGTGTTGCCGTACTCGTTCTCAATAGCGATGCAGTCGATGGCAAGGGTGGTGCCATCTGCGAACCGGGTTTCCACCCGGTTGGTGTCCATATTGTAGCGGCAGGAAAGCAGTTTGTTCATGGTGAACCTCATTTCTATATCAAATGGTGTCTGTTCGGATGTCCTAAACCCTGCCATAAAACCGATGTGTCATGTAAGATTGTTGTCTGGATGAAATTGGAAGTTCTTGCACTGTCGATGCCCCAAAAATCCAGCAGGAAAACCACTCATTTTGAGGGCAGTTTGTCGGGCTGATTTTCGCTCTGCACATTTTTGCACATTTTCTGCACATCGCAAGGATGGATAACAGGTGCAAGGAAGTGCAAACAATGCAAAGGATGCAACAGAATAACAACGGCAAAATAACGGTGATTCGATTAAAATGACGTTTTAGCGTTAAATGATGAAATGGACAAAATGTGCCATTCGGTTCCTACGAATCAGTAGGCCGGGGGTTCGAG
>NZ_QVGY01000031.1:0-1134 GCF_003604105.1 Faecalibacterium sp. AF10-46
GGTTTCGTGTTTGTCATTTTTACGATTTGCTCTTTGGCTGAGCAGCTAGGGCGCAGCACGGTCAGTGTTTCCAGTGCGCTTAAGGAATTGGACGCTGCGGGATTGATTGAGCGCAGACGAACGCGGTTTTCTTCGCCCAATCACATCTTTGTAAAAATTCCAAATGTTGAATAGTTCTGCGTTTTTCACGATTCAAGAACCGCCAAAATCACGATTCTGCGATGCAGATTCTTAATGGCATCTGCAAAAGATATTTTTCCTATGCAGTATAGCAGCCTTTAAGACTGTATCAAAGAAAACTTTCACCTAACCAACGTAATAAAACAAAAAGAGAAAAACGAATAGAATCCATCCATTCCTTTCCGTATTTGCACCACATGAATGAGGAGGTCTGCCCTTGAACAAAGAAAAATCTGAGAAGAAGCCCACTACACGCAAACGTGCGCCGAGAAGTCCGAAGTCTGTGCGCCTGATCGTGGAACGCCATTATATCGGCAATGTGCCGATGAATACGCTTTTTCAGCGGCTTGCGGAAGAAGAAATTCGTAAAACTGCCGAATCGTATCTCGCCGCTGGTTAATTGGACGTTTTACTGCGGAAAAGGGCTTGCATCATCACGCAGCATCCGCTACAATGTGATTGATGAGGTCTCTTTTCCATTATGGAGGTACACATGGAAAAGGACAAAAAAGTAACTGCTTTATACTGCCGGCTGTCAAAAGATGACGGTTCAAACAGCGAAAGCCTGAGCATCCGCACTCAAAAGGCGATGCTTATGGAGTATGCCACACGCAACGGTTTCGGGAATTGCCAGTTCTACGTTGATGATGGTTACAGCGGTACGAACTCTGACCGCCCTGCCTTTCAGGAACTTCTGGATGATATCCGGGAAGGAAAGGTGGCAACAGTCATTACCAAAGACCAGTCCCGACTTGGACGCAACCACATCGAAACCGGAACGTATATGGAAATCTTTTTTCCGGAACACGGTGTCCGCTATATTGCAATCAACGATGGTTATGATTCCAACGAGCAATCCCAGATGGATATTGCTCCGTTCAGAAACATCATCAATGAAATGTACGCCAAAGACACTTCCCGAAAAATCAAGAGTGCCCTTCGGACACGCAAGAA
>NZ_QVGY01000032.1:0-707 GCF_003604105.1 Faecalibacterium sp. AF10-46
TTCTTCGTTCAGAAGCTGGTTCAAAAAATGCTGCCGATTATTTACAAATGTTTTGGTGATAACGTAGCTGTCCGTATCTTCATACTGACAAGGATGAATCGTGCCATTGTCGAAGCTAAAAATCTCAGCATCAGGCATTCCGAGGAGAATGGGTGAATGTGATACGATAATGAATTGCGCCCCTTCTTGGGCACACCGATAAATGTTGATCAGTAACGTGAGCTGCCTCTGCGGGGATAGCGCAGCTTCCGGCTCGTCAAAAATATAGACTCCATCTGCACCCATGTAGTCCTGCGCAATGGCGAGGAAACTTTCACCGTGTGATTTTTGGTGATAGCCTTTGGAGGGATGATCGTCATCGGAATAGTCGATTTCCTTGGTGGCTACATTATAGAAACTCTCTGCTCGGAGAAAATACCCGAACTTTGGTCTGCGATACCCCTTGGAAATCGTCATAGCCTCACATAGTTCCGAATGGGAGTTGTATGTGGAAAATGAATAGTTCTTCGTTCCACCCTCTGCGTTGAAGCCGTAAGCAACAGCGATTGCTTCCAGAAGCGTAGATTTTCCACTTCCATTTTCGCCAACAAAGAACGTAATGGGCTTATGGAATGTAAAAGTGTCGATTCCACTGATGGCAGGAATCTGACGAACATAATTGTATGGGCGAACTCTGTTCCAGTCGATGGTCAGCCCTTGGATAAACA
>NZ_QVGY01000033.1:0-425 GCF_003604105.1 Faecalibacterium sp. AF10-46
ACGCCGGAGGAACGGGAACTTATCCGGCAGAAGATGGCTCTGCTGCATACCCGGAACTTTTCTGCATACGCCCGGAAGATGCTGATAGACGGTTATGTTGTCCACATCGACACCACCGACATCCGGGCGCAGACTGCCGAATTGCAGAAGATTGGTGTCAACGTCAATCAGATCGCGCGGCGGCTGAACAGCATGGGACCGCTGTACACACAAGACGTTGCGGACATCAAAGGAGCGCTGGCGCAGATATGGCAGTTACAAAGATACATCCTATCAAGTCAACGCTGAAAAAGGCACTGGACTATATCGAGAATCCGGCAAAGACGGATGAAAAAATGCTGGTATCCTCCTTTGCCTGCTCCTACGAAACCGCCGACATCGAATTTGAACTGCTGCTGTCACAGGCCATGCAGAAAGGCAACAAT
>NZ_QVGY01000033.1:435-668 GCF_003604105.1 Faecalibacterium sp. AF10-46
CAGGCCATGCAGAAAGGCAACAATCTGGCCCACCACTTGATACAGTCTTTCGCGCCGGGCGAAACCACGCCGGAGCAGGCCCACGAGATTGGCCGGCAGCTTGCAGATGAAGTCCTGCAAGGCAAATACCCGTATGTGCTGACCACCCACATTGACAAAGGGCACGTCCACAACCACATTATCTTTTGTGCAGTGGACATGGTGAACCAGCGCAAGTATGTTTCCAACCGACA
>NZ_QVGY01000034.1:0-306 GCF_003604105.1 Faecalibacterium sp. AF10-46
TCCAGAACTTCATTGACCGTATGCAGGGCGGTCTTTCCGGCGTTGATAGCTTCCAGCAGCTCCCGTTTTTGGACTTTCAGCGCGGCAATACGGCTTTCGCTTTCCGCAACCTGCTGTGCGGCAGGGTGGGCAGATGCTTTGATGCTTTTGATTTTTTCGGAAAGAGCAGCTTGATACTGCCTTTCGCAATCGGACAGCCGTGCCAACCTATTTTGAATCTGCTCCAAGTCGGCATCAACGGAAGAAAGGTCATGGAGAGCCGCATCGTACTTGACACGGGCTGCATAGGCTTCCTGCCGTTCTTTG
>NZ_QVGY01000034.1:316-644 GCF_003604105.1 Faecalibacterium sp. AF10-46
CGGGCTGCATAGGCTTCCTGCCGTTCTTTGTCCAGCTTTTCATCCATCTTTCCGATGACCTGATAGAAAAATGCGGCAAGGTTGTGTCCCTCCAGACGGTCCACATCAGCCTGCTCTGCCAGCTTGGATTTTTCCAGCATTTTCAGGCGGTCAGCAAGCGTATCTCTCTGGGCGGTCAGTTCTTTCTGCTTTGCTTCGCAGCTTTTCTTTTCAGCGACCTGCTGCCAAAGCTCTTTCAACGTAGAATCATTCATATGGAATGTCCTTTCCCGGCATTACGTTTCTTCGTTCAGAAGCTGGTTCAAAAAATGCTGCCGATTATTTACAA
>NZ_QVGY01000035.1:0-405 GCF_003604105.1 Faecalibacterium sp. AF10-46
CGACGCTCTGAACGCTCGGACTTTGACGGTAAGGGAGTATCAGCCTGTCGGTATGTCATGGCCCGCAAGCAGCCGCGCTTGCATTGCGGCGTGGTGGTGATCGCTCCACTTTTCAGAGAAAAGCATCGTGGCGCACCCGCCGTCCGGCTCGATACAGACAGAAACGTATCCGTTTGCCCTATGATGCACCGCCATTGTCCTGTGGGCATATTTTTCAAGGTGCTGTCCCGAAACGTGGAAAGGGTCAAACCGTTTCGGCTCTGGTCACAATAGAGGAAATAAGTTTGATTTCCAGATGGCGTTTCATGTACTCGTCTATGCACACATGAGGCTGACCGTGCTTGTCATAGAGAATGCCTGTACAGAGCTTGTTGATATAACCTCTGTAATGTCGCAAAACCTGTT
>NZ_QVGY01000035.1:415-642 GCF_003604105.1 Faecalibacterium sp. AF10-46
CCTCTGTAATGTCGCAAAACCTGTTCAACTGCATCGGTGTCCCCAGCGCAGGCGGAGCGAATCACCGAGAGCGGTAAAAAATCTCTGCTCGTGTGTTCATAGGAGTTCATTTACGCCTAACCTCCCTCCGGCAAGTGCGCCTTTAGCTTTTTTCGCAGCTCGTTCAGCGTTTTTGTCCGGTGGCGCTGTACAGCACTCCGGGACATTCCCATGAGGTCGCCAATCTC
>NZ_QVGY01000036.1:0-637 GCF_003604105.1 Faecalibacterium sp. AF10-46
GAGGACTGTCCCGGCTTTGAAACGTTCGGAGCGGATGTCAAGGCAGCTCGAAAGGCAAAACAACTTTCCCGCAGTGCGCTGGCTGACATGATACATTGTGACAGCCGGTATCTTGCGAACATCGAAAACGAAGGCACGCTGCCCAGCCTGCCGGTGGTGATTCAGCTGATAAAAATATGTGGTCTGCCCGTGGAGCGGTACTTCAACCCGGAACTCATGCGGGAAGAAAGTGCGGAACGTCAGCGGGTCAGCCACAAGCTGCAGCTTTGCCCGGAAGAATACTTACCCATCGTAGAAGGTGCCATTGACGGTGCCCTGCGAATCCATGAACAGGAAAAAGAGCCCGCGTGTGTCTGATTGCCACGCATGGTCATTGAGAGGATGCAAAAAGCGTCCTCTTATTTTTTTGTATTTTGCGGGCAAAACGGGGATGTTGTGGTGTCATAGTAGTGGGGAGAGGTAACGTAGCAAGCATAGGGAGTGTAGCCACTCCCGGCAGAAATGCTTGCTGGGGAGTACCCCAGACCCCCAAGAAACGAGGTGAAACTATGACGAACCGAACCCGAAAAATTGTTCTGCGTGTTCCCGTGACGCCGGAGGAACGGGAACTTATCCGGCAGAAGATGGCTCTGCTGCA
>NZ_QVGY01000004.1:0-98928 GCF_003604105.1 Faecalibacterium sp. AF10-46
TCAAGTATAATACCACACCTCCCGCTCTCTGTCAACACTTTTTGACAGATTTTTTCATCTTTTTTCTTGCGCTGCTGAAAAACGTTCATTTTCTTGTATTCAACGTTCTCTTTTTACGCAAAAAAGCCGCCTGCACATTCCTGCACAGACGGCCTTATATTACTTCTATAATAGAGTTAGCGGATCTCGATGCCCAGCTTGAACTTCAGGTTGCCGAGGATCTTCTTGACCACGCGCTCTACTTCTTCCGCAGAGACTTCCTTCTTCGGGTCGGACAGAGACAGGGTGAATGCCATGCTCTTTTTGCCCTCGCCGAGATTTGCGCCGCGGTAGATATCGAACAGCTTGATCTCACCCACCAGAGGGCTGGCCTTCTTGATGGTCTCCTCGATCTCGCCGCAGGTGGTCTTTTCGTCGCAGACCAATGCCAGATCACGCTTGACAGCAGCGTAGGGACTGAGCGGCTGATAGCGCAGCTCACCGTCCACGCAGGACATCAGAGCCTCGTAGTCCAGTTCACCCAGATAGATATTCTGGTTGTCCTTCTGATCCTTTGCAATTTCCAGCTCGCCGTTGATCTCGTTGGACAGCTTGCCGAACACGCCCAGACGCTTGTCGCCACAGTAAACAGCGGCGCTGATGCCGGGGTGCAGCCACGGGGTTGTCTCGCGCTTATAATCAAAGCTCAGGCCAAAGCCGGCTGCCAGTGCTTCCAGTGCACCCTTGACGGTGAAGAAATCTTCTTCAGGGCCGAATGCGCCGATGCACAGGGTCTGACGCTCGTGCGGATGCTCATTGATGGGCAGTTCCTTGGCAAGATACACCGGTGCCATCTCGAACAGACGGCCTTCCGTGTTGCCCTTCTTGAGATTGTCCACAATGACGTTCAGCATGGAGGGAGCCAGCAGGGTGCGCATAATGGACAGATTCTCACTGATGGGGTTCAGGATGTGGATGGCCTTGCGGGCAGCATCGTCCGCCGGGATGTGCAGCATATCCAGTTCTGCGTTGGAGTAGAAGGCCAGCGTGGAGGCCTCATAGAAGCCCTGTGCGGCCAGCAGACGCTTGGTCTTGAGCTGCTGCTTCTGGTCATAGTTCAGACCACCGTTTGTAACGGAGGCGGTGTTCAGGAAGGTGGGCACAATGTGGTCGTAGCCGTACTCACGGATGACCTCCTCGGCCAGATCCGGGAAGCTCTCCACGTCCTCGCGGTACAGGGGTGCGGACACGTCCCAGCTTCCATCGGCCTGTACATCCACCGTGAACTCCAGACGCTGCAGAATGTCGATCATGGTCTGATCCGGCACGGTGATGCCCAGCACGCCGCAGATCTTAGCCGGAGTGGTAACGATGTGCTTGCGCTCCATCGGGCGGCCATCGGTCAGGTCATATTCCAGCGTGGTGATGTCGCCGCAGTCCAGCTCCTGGATCAGGTGCAGGGCACGGGCAAGGCCCAGTTCGGGAGAGTGACGGTCCACGCCCTTCTCGTAGCGGGCAGAAGAGTCGCTGTTCTGGCCCAATGCGCGGCTGGTCTTACGCACGCAGTCACGGGCGAAGGTGGCGCACTCAAACAGCAGGCTGGTGGTGTTCTCGTCCATGCCGGAGTTTGCGCCGCCCATGATGCCGGCAAGTGCCACCGGCTTTTCGGCATCGCAGATGACCAGATTGTTGGGGTTCAGAGTGAACTCCTTCTCATCCAGCGTGACGATCTTTTCGCCCGCATGGGCGCGGCGCACATCGATGGTGCGGCCGGCGACCTTGTTCAGATCAAAGGCGTGCATGGGCTGACCCATTTCCAGCAGGGTGTGGTTGGTGATATCCACCACATTGCTGATGGAGCGCAGGCCGCACAGAGCCAGATGGCGCTTCATCCAGCGGGGAGACTCGCCCATGCGGATGTTGCGCACATAGTGTGCCATGTAGCGGGGGCACAGGTCCGGTGCCTCCACCTTGACGGTGATGGGCGCATCCGGCTCGCAGACGGTCTTGTAGTCCATGGCAGGCATGTGCAGGGGCTTGCCCAAAACGGCAGCCACCTCGCGGGCGATGCCCAGAACAGACTGGCAGTCCGGGCGGTTGGCGGTGATGGAGATATCAAAGATATAGTCGTCCAGACCCACCACGGGAGCAATGTCGGTGCCGGGGACAGAATCCTCGGGCAGGATGAGCAGGCCGTAGACCTCAGAGCCTGGGAACAGGTCGTCGTTCAGGCCCAGCTCTTCGCCGGAGCACAGCATACCGTTGGACTCCACGCCCTGCATCTTGCGGGCCTTGATCTTGATGCCGCCGGGCAGGGTGGAGCCATCCAGAGCAGCGGGCACGCAGTCGCCCAGCTTCATGTTGGCGGCACCGGTGCTGATGCGGATGTCGTGGCCGTAGTCGCCGCAGTCCACCACACACTTGGTCAGGTGGGTGCCCTCCTGCTTTTCCATCTCCACGATCTTGCCGACGACCACCTTGCTGATGCCGGCATCCAGCGGGATCAGCTCTTCGACCTCAAAGCCGCAGGAGAAGAGCTTTTCTTCCAGTTCCTGCGCAGTAACGTCGATATCTACAAATTCTTTTAACCAGCTGAAAGGTACTTTCATTGTCTCTTCTCTCCCCTCTTATTCGTGGAACTGCTTGAGGAACTGCAGGTTGTTCTCGAACATCAGGCCGATGTTGTTGATGCCATACTTCAGCATGGCGATACGCTCGATGCCGATGCCGAAGGCGAAGCCGGAATACTCGTCCGGGTCGATATTGCAGTTCTCCAGCACCTTGCGGTTGACGACACCGCCGCCCAGCACCTCGATCCAGCCGGTGTGCTTGCACAGCGGGCAGCCCTTGCCGTGGCACTCGAAGCAGCTCACGTCCACCTCCACGCTGGGCTCGGTGAACGGGAAGTAGGAGGGACGCAGGCGGGTGCGGGTGTCGGCACCGAACAGTTTCTGCACGAAGGTGTTCAGGGCACCCTGCAGGTCGCCCAGGGTGATGCCCTTGTCCACGACCAGACCTTCCATCTGGTGGAACATGGGGCTGTGGGTAGCGTCCGAGTCGGAGCGGAACACACGGCCGGGCATCAGGATCTTGATAGGCGGCTTCTGAACGTCCATGGTGCGGATCTGGCCGCCGGAAGTCTGGGTACGCAACAGGAACTCCTCCGACAGGTAGAAGGTGTCCTGCATGTCGCGTGCCGGGTGATCCTTGGGCACGTTCAGGCGGGTGAAGTTGTGGTCATCGTCCTCGATCTCCGGGAAGGTGCCCACCGAAAAGCCCATGCCGGAGAACACGTCGATGATCTGGTTGGTGATCAGGGTCAGCGGGTGCAGGCCGCCCACAGAGCGGGTCTTGGCGGGCAGGGTAATATCCACCGTCTCCGCAGCATTGCGGGCAGCAAGCTCTGCCTGCTTCACCTGTTCTGCAGCAGCGTCGTAATCTGCCTGAACCTTTGCCTTGAGTTCATTGATGATCTTGCCCATAGCGGGGCGCTCTTCCGGCGCAACGGTGCGCAGGTTCTTCATCAGGGCAGGGATCTTGCCGTTTTTGCTGAGGTACTCCTGCCAGAAGGAGGCCAGCGTTTCCTTGCCGGACACCTGACCAAGGCTTTCAGCGGCCTGTTTTGCCAGCTCGTCGATCATTGCTTGCATGGATGTTCTCTCCTTTATTCTTCGTGTTGATGAGCGGAGTGCAACAAAAAAGCTCCGTCCCCTGCCCGATTTCTCAGGCAAAAGGGACGAAGCTGTTGATTCTTAGCTCCGCGGTACCACCCGGTTTCCACCCGTGCACAGATGCCGGGCGGCTCTCAGAACGCCGTAACGGGGCGTGGCCGTTCTGTACTACTGCTGTTTCGCACAGACCGCTCAGGAGCGAACTTCAGCCAGCCCGCACACGGAAGCCCTTTCAGCCGGTGAAGCTTCTCTCTTTGCCGTGCGGTACAGACCTACTCTCTCCGTCGCTGCGTTTGGGAGTATTCAGGTTTTATAACCAAGAGCTATGTTACCACATTTCGGGACAGTTTGCAAGGGCTGTGCAGTCACTTTCCGCAAAAATCGCGTTCGGTGGAGGTTTTTTCACAAAGCCGCAGCCATTATGAATCGTTTATGTCATCCATTATGAGCTGAAACAATTCTCTCAGGTCGATCAGTGGCGCAAACTCTTTATCAACTTTGTAATCATCTGAAATTTTTACCACGACCACACCGTCGATCTGCTGGATATATCCTTCCTGCGGATAGACTGACATCTGTTCCAGCTCTGTTCTGCTGTACAGTTCTCCGTACTGTTCCACCGAGCAATGCTTGAGTTTTGCCGGAGTAATATCCCTGAAAACCGCTTTCCAAGACGCTCTGGCCGAGTAATCGTTCAGCCAGAAGCGGCCCATCTGCGCATACGGATTTGCATAGAGGTAATACTCCCTCTTCATAAAACTGGAGTTCGAGCTGGGTCTGCCCACAAACAGTACCGGCAGCTGCTCGTTATCGTCAAAATATCCGCTGCTCATCAGGTCGTCCGCGATGTGATCCGACATGCTCTTGAGTGTTTTCCTTCCCTCATACATAGCTTCCTGATCGATCACGGCAGAGCAGACATTGCCATAGACGACCAAAACCGCAAGTACTACAGCCCCTGTCCGGGCAGCACGTACATACTTTTTTACCATAGGCTGATTTGTGCGCGTCCCTTCAAGCAGCAGCAGACATACCGGCACGAACAGATTCAATCCTTCGCCCATCTGCAAAAGCCAGACCGCCTCGCTTGTGATCAGCATGATGGCATTGCACATGATGGGCAAAACGATCAGCGCTGCCACTCCCAGAAGGATATATTCCCAATTTTTCCGGTGAAGCATTTTTCTGAAGCGGTTCAGCAGTCCGATGCTCAGCGCCAGAAATACCAAAACGAAAAAGCCCACCGGCTGCAGAATGTTATGCCGATAGTAATTCTGAAAAAAGTAAGCTCCAAACAGTTGGTAGGTCTCTGCAATGGCATTGGGCAGATTTTTCAGTATAGAAAGTACCGAAACATCCGCTCCTCCATTATAACTTGCCATCTGCCATCCACATGCCCATACGATCAGCTTTGTGAGCAGGAAATACAAAACCATTCCTGCAGCTGCGCTGCAAAGACTTCTTCCAATGTGGGCATGGACCTTTTCTCTGTCCACATTGCGGAACAGAAGCAGCAGAAGATATGTCAGCAGGAGCAGACAAAAGTTATCAAGGCTCGTCTGATAGCACGCAAGGCTCATGACCAGAAGCAGTGCTCCCTGTACGACCGCTTTTCTAAAATCTGCGGCACGAACCACACGCTCTGCCGCCAGAACAGAAAACAAAAAAGAGCAGCCAAACACCGGCGACTGAAACCGATATGACAGCTGTATTCCAGTGACCGTGCTGGCCAGAACAGCCATACCCGCCAGATAGGTCACGACAGAATCCTTCTCTGTAAAAAACTTCCGAAGCAGGGTAACAGCCAGCGCCGATATGGAAAGCGTCAGCAATGAATTGAAAGGTTCCGTCTGGATGCCAAACCGCAGCGCATCGATCACCGGCCAGAGCCATCGGCCCGTGACTACCTGCCAATAGCCGCCGAAGAACCATGTATTGTTCCACAATCCGTCAAATGTATTGGTCAGCCGCTGGCTGATCAGCAGGAAAAACACTACCGCCGAAAACAGCAGCATCACCAGAAAATATCTTAGATCCGATATATCCAGCCCAAGGTCGTCCGGTTTCTGTACATCGATTTTTTCTTTCATCGTTATTTTCTCCATCTGTCCTGTTTTGTGTTCTCAGGCTCATTTGTTATTCATCAATCAGATAATCCTCTGAAATTTTGATCACATATACGCCGTCCATTTCCTGCATGGAGCCTTTCTCAGGGAATGTCGGCATCCGTTTGATTTCTTCTGTCCGGATCAGTTCGTCATATACCTCATCACTGCACAGCTCCAACTGCATCGGTGTGAGGTCACGAAACACCGCATTCCATGAATAGCGCATTGTGGCGGCATTTTCTTTTTCGAAAAGGCCCACCTGTGCGTAGTCGTTCGCATCCCAATAGATGACGTGTGTCCGGAACAGCGGGCTTGCACTGGGGCGGCCTACCAGCATCACTGGCAGTTTTTCCGGCAAATCATAATAGCCCTCTGCCACCAGCTCACCGGCCACAAGGTCCGCGATTTGTTTTGTTGCCTTGCGTCCCTCATACATCGCCTGCTGATCGATAGCCGACATAAAGACACTGCCATAAAGAATGCCTGCCGCAGCCAGCAGAAGCGCAGCCTTTTCCACCTTGCCAGCTTTGTTTTTGCCTGAGGTTTCTGTGTTAGATGCAGGCTGGGCAGCATCTAACAGCCAGAAGCACACCGGGAAGAACAGCGCAGTTCCTCCGGCCATTGGGATATAAAACGTCGCCTGTGATGCTGCCAGCAGAAAGATCACGCTGGCAAGCGGCATCACCAGCACCGCAGCCACTGCGTAAAACGCCGTTTCTGCATCCTTTCTGCGCAGAACAACTGCCAACCGACGTACAAGCGCTGCACCCACGACAAGGAACGCCAGCGCATACAGTACCCCGAAGCTTTGCAGCACATTATGGCGTACTGTATCACCAAAGAAGTAGTCCCAGAATTGGGCATAGCATTTTACAATACTCTGCGGCAGGCTTTTTAGCATATTCAGCGGCGAGGTAGAAGCTCCGCCTTGATAATTCGTCATTGCAACACCTGAAATCTTCAGAATAATCTGCAATGTTCCCCAGTACAGCGCCGCGCCGCACACTGCACTGCCCAGACATTTTGTGATATAGTACCGGAGCTTTATCCCTTCTTCACCTCGGAACAACAGCACCAGAAACCACGCCAGCAGCACCATGCAGAAGCAAGCAAGGTCTGTCTGATAGAGTCCAAGACTCAACGCAAGTAAAAATGCTCCCTGCGCAACGCCTGCCGCAATGCTGCGGCTTCTGATCACACAGACCGCTGCCAGCACCGACAAATAAAATGCCAAACCAAACTCGACCGATTGATGTGCAAACGAGAGGTAACACCCGATCACGGTATTAGCCAAATAGCATAATCCTGCGAGCCAGTCAAGGCAAGATGTCCTCCTTTCGTGCACAGTTTTAAAGGTCATATGAAGTTTTGTAACGCCAAGAGAAACCAGCACCAAGCACACCACCGCATTGATGGGTTCTAGCTGCAGACTGAAACGCAGAAAACTGGTCACCAGCCAGAACCATCGCCCATTGGAAAGCTCCCATGCTCCCGCCATGTACTCAGCCGTTGTCCACAGACCATCCACTGTGTTCGTCAGCTTCAAACTGATCAGCGGAAAATAGACCATCACCGCAAAGCCCAGCATCACACAGAAATATTTCTTATCCAACTCCCGCAGCCAGTGTCTGATATCTGCTTTTATTTTTACAGACATGATATTCCTCCATCCATAAACTTCTGCTTTTCAGTATATCAAACTCTTCCACATGGTTCAATAAAAAAATCCCCTGCCGGGCAGTCGGCAGAGGATCTTGCGTATTTTTTCCAGAGTGCTTTATTTTGCCACGATTTCTGCAGCCAGTGCATCCATCTGCGCTTCGGCAGCAGCATTGGCAGCACTGCGGATGGTGACCACATTCTCGCAGACCGTGATGTTCTTCATGCCTTCCAGCTCGGCGCGCATGAACTTTGCGGCCATGGGTGCCCATGTGCCATTCTCCATCAGACCCACCGTGCGGTTCTGGAAGTTCTTGGTCTTGAGGTGGGTCAGCAGATTTTCCATCGGCGGGAAGAGGAAGCCGTCGTAGGTGGCGCAGGCCAGCACGATCTTTCCGCAGCGGAAGGCTTCGGTGACGGCATAGGACACATCCGTGCGGGTCAGGTCCACCTCCACGACCTTTGCGCCCTTTGCTCGCAGCTTTTCGGCCATGAGGTGCGCTGCTGCACGGGTGTGGCCGTGGATGGAAGCACTTGCCACAAGGATCTTTTCCGGCTCCTCGGGCTTGTAGCTGGACCAGATGTCGTAGTAGTTCAGGTACTTGCCCAGATCTCCGGTCAGCACCGGGCCGTGCAGCGGGCAAATGGTCTGGATGTCCAGAGCCGCGGCCTTTTTCAGCAGCGCCTGCACCTGCGGGCCGTACTTGCCTACGATGTTCAGGTAGTAGCGGCGGGCTTCGCTGGCCCAGTCGGCCTTTTCGTCAAACTTTGCCACGGCGCCAAAGCGACCGAAGCCATCCGCGGAGAACAGCACCTTCTCGCTGCTCTCATAGCTGACCATGACCTCCGGCCAGTGCACCATGGGTGCAAACACAAAGGTAAGGGTGTGGGTACCAAGGCACAGGCTCTCGCCGTCCTTCACCACTACACGGCGCTCCTTGGCAATGGCATCAGCGCCAAAGAACTGCTCCATATACAAAAAGGTCTTGGCGTTGCCCACCACCTGCATCTCAGGGTAGAGTGCCGCCAGCTTTGCAATGTTGGCACCGTGGTCCGGCTCCATGTGGGAGACTACCAGATAATCCGGCTTACGGCCTGCCAGAGCTTCGGACAGGTTTTCCAGCCACGGCTCGGTAGCGCGGGCATCCACCGTATCCAGAACGGCGGTCTTTTCGTCCAGAATGACATAGGAATTATAGCTCACGCCGGTGGGCACCGGATACTGGCTCTCGAACAGGTCAATGGTGGTATCATCCACGCCCACACCCAAAATGGCTTCACTGATCTTCTTCATGCTCATAGCTTTCCGTCTCCTTTTTATGATATGCCGCAGAACGCAGCAATTATTTCTAAGAATATTTCCTATTATAGCACATTGTTAGAAATTTCGCAAGAGATATTATTCTTCTCCATTTTCCGGCAGCTTTGCCGCTACCGGCCTGCCCGGCTCAGCATCCAGTTCCAGCAGAGCGGCAGCAGCGCTTTCGTCCATGGTCTGCACAGCGCGCAGCTTGCGGCTGATGGCACGGCTGCGCACGCCAATGAGATTATCCAGCTCTTCGTCGGTCTGGCGCAGACGCTGCTGCATCTTGGAAAGCCCCTGCCCGAACTTGTCAAATTCGGTCTTCACCGCACCCAGCAGCTGCCACACCTCACCGGAGCGCTTCTGGATGGCAAGGGTCTTGAAACCCATCTGCAGGCTGTTGAGCAGCGCTGCCATGGTGCTGGGGCCTGCAATGTTCACCTGATAGTCCCGCTGCAGCACTTCCAGCAGGCCCGCGTTCACCACCTCGGCATACAAACCCTCGAAGGGCAGGAACAGGATGCCGAAGGCCGTGGTGTAGGGCGGCTCCACATATTTTTCCCGGATGTCCTTGGCCTCGGCCCGCAGCACCAGTTCCAGTGCGTGGCGGGCGTTCTCCACGGCCTGTGCGTCGCCGGATGCCTGTGCATCCTGTAAATGGGCATAGGTGTCGCCGGGGAACTTGGAGTCGATGGGCAGCCACACCGTGCCGCCGTCCGCGCCGGGCATCCGGATGGCGTACTCCACCCGCTGGGTGCTGCCCGGAATGGTGGCCACGTTGGTGTCGTACTGTTCCGGGGCAAGGATCTCTTCCAGAATGGCTCCCAGCTGGATCTCGCCCAGAATGCCGCGGGTCTTCACACCGGAAAGCACCTGTTTCAGCCCGCCCACATCAGCGGCAAGGTTCTGCATTTCGCCAAGACCCTTGTACACCTGTTCCAGCTGGTCGTTCACCGCCTTGAAGCTCTCAGTCACCCGCTTTTGCAGGGCATCCTGCAGCTGCTCGTCCACAGTATGGCGGATCTCGTCCAGCTTCTGGGCGTTCTGGGCCTGCAGGGCAGTCATGCCCTCGGCAAGGGTGCGGCGCATCTCTTCCAGCTTGCGGGCGTTGGAGGCTTCCAGCCCCTGCAGGCGCTGCTCCATGGTCTGCTGCTGGGTGCCCTGCCCTGCGGCAAGGGCGGTGCTCATACTCTGCACCGAAGCCTGCAGTGTTTCACTGATGTGGCCCATAGCGGCAAGGTTCTGCTGCGCCATCTCTGCCAGCTTCGCGTCCATCTGGCGGTTCTGCGCTTCCAGCTGCTGACGCAGCCATTCCTTCCGTTCTGCATCGTCCCGGTTTGCGGCAGGCTTTGCCGAGCGGTACAGCAGCAGGGCCATCATCAGGCAGATGGCCACCAGAAGCACCGTGTAAAGAAACGCTAAAAATTCCATAATGCCTCCTATTGCAAAATCCGGGCTGTGCAGCTGCAAAGCCCGGATCTGCGTACTTTATATTATTTTGTCTGCTCTTCCCAGAAGGCAGCGGCTTCATCCAGCCATCCATCCGCAGCCGTGCCGCGGCCAAGGCTGATGCCATGGGCTGCGTGGTCATATACCACTTCTTTGTAAGGTACGCCATGCGCGGCCAGTGCCTTGCTGAGGGCTGGCCCCTGCAGCGGCCAGCACAGCAGGTTCAAGGTCAGGTCATCCCTGCCATACCAGAAGTACACCGGCGGATAGTCCTCTGTGATCAGGTCGGCAAGGCTGTATTCATAGTAGAACCGGCCGCACACAAAGGGGTCGGTGCCCACACGGTAGATCGGTGTGATCTCGGCAAACTGCACGATGGGATACGCCAGGATCACTGCGCCGGGCTTGGGCAGGCCATAGTTTTTATAGCCCAGAGCGTCCGATGCAAACAGGCCCGCCAGATGTCCGCCGGAAGAATAGCCGATCAGGGCGTAGCTTTCCGTCTGCACGCCGAACTGCTGTGCGTGGCCGGTGATGTACTTCACCGCCCGTGCAATGTCCTCCACGGGGCCGTTGTTGTCATTATCCGGGTAGGCGCGGTAGCGCATCACGAACACCGCATAGCCTTTCTGGTGCAGCTGGTAAGCTGTGGAGATGCACTCCTTTAACTCCGCCGTGCGGTTGAAGATGTTGCCGGAAAGCACCAGCGCATACTTTGCATCCGGCGTGCTGGCCGGGTAGTAATAGAACTCCACATTGTTGCGGGAGCTGTCCTCGGCGATCTCCTGCTCCGAGTAGAGCTTATAGGCGATCTGCACGCCCGCATTGTAATTGCGGATGAGCAGGTTCAGACCATCGGCACAATCCTGTGCCACATAGCTGCTCACATATTTTTCCAGCGTCTGGTCATTGCACCAGTCCTCGGTGCCGGGCAGGTTCTGCTCCTTGGAATAGGTCCAAACGCCTGCGCCAAGGATGCTGGGGTTCGAGCGGATCTCGCCCATGGTGGTCTGCGGCGTGATATCCGGCTCACCATACTCTGCTGCAAATGCGGGCAGCGCCATCATCAGCAGCAGACAGATACAGGCTGCTGCGGTGCACATCCTGTGTTTCAACTCAACATCTCCTTTTCAGCCGACCTGTTCCTCCCAGAAGGCAACTGCTTCATTCAGCCAGCCCTCTGCATCGGTGTCCTTGCCTGCGGCCACTGCATGGGGAGCATCATCATACACATGGTAGATATGCGTCACATGGTTGCGGGCCAGTGCCTTTTCCAGCACAGGCCCCTGCGCCGACCAGCACATGGTCATAAGGGTCATGTCGTTTTTGCCGTACCAGTGATAGGTAGGCGGGTAATCCGGTGTGATGTAATCCGACAATGTCATTTTATAATACCGCTGCTTGCACACGCCGGGGTCCAGCAGGATATTATAGACCGGTTTGAACTCCAGAAAGGTGTTTACCGGGTAGCCCAGCAGCATGGCACCGGGCTTTGGCAGGCCGTAATTTTTGTAGCCCACCGCGTCGGTGCCGAACAGTCCGGCGATCTGCCCGCCTGAGGAATAGCTTACAATGGCATAATCCTCCGCCTGCACGCCAAACTGTCCTGCATGTTCCGTGATATATTGCACCGCGCGGACCACATCCTGCAGCGGCGCATTGTTGGAAGCCTTCATGCCGATGCGGTAGCGCAGCACGAACACCGGGTAGCCCATTTCGTGCAGGTTCCATGCAGTGGAAATGCCCTCGCGGATCTCCGCACTGACCACGATCGCATTACCGCCGATCACCAGCGCATATTTCTGGTTCGCCTGCGCCCCTTCTGCCGGCAGATAATACAGTTCCACACCGTCCCGGCTGGTATCCTGCGCGATCTCCTCCGCCGTATAAAGCGGGAAGGTCACCCGCTGCCCAGCGTTATAGGTGCGGATCAGATAGTTCAGTCCATCCGCCGCATCCTGTGCCGTCCAGTGATTGGAAAGGCGGCTCAGCGGCTGCGCGTCCCAGTACATCCGGTCCAGCACACGGTCCTGATCCAGCGAGTAGGTGTAGATGCCCGCACCCACAATGCCGGGGTTGGAGCGGATCTCTGCCATTTTGGTGTGCGGTGTGATGTTGGCCTGACCAAGCTCCTCCGCAAACGCCGGCTGTGCCAGCAGGATCATCAGGCCAATACCAAACATCACCGTGCTCAATCGTTTTCTCACAGCAATCCCCCGTTTATCTCTTTATTTGCACTGTTTTTCCCAGAATGCCGTTGCCTGCCGGATCCAGCCGTCCGCATCGGTGTGGTGGCCCGGGCCAATGGCGTGGGGTGCGTTCTCGTACACATGGCACTCATAAACAGCCCCGCTCTCCCGGAGCTTGCGCTCCAGCAGCGGCCCCTGCTGGGAGTAGCACATGCGCTGCATATAAAGATCATTTTTGCCGTAGAAGAAATAGGTAGGGGTAAAGTTTTCGTTCACCACATCCGAAATATCGGTCCAGTAGTAACGCCAGCCAAGCACCAGCGGGTCAATGGCCAGCTGATACAGCGGCTTCACCTCAAAGAAATCGTTGATGGGGTAACCCAGCAGCAGCGCTGCAGGCTGTGGGAGGCCAAATGCCTTATAGCCGAACTTTTCGTTGTCCGAGCCGATCAGGCCCACGATGTGTCCGCCGGAAGAAAAGCCCATCAGCGCATAGTTTTCGCGCTGAACGCCAAACTGATCTGCATTTTCGGTCAGGTACTTTACGGCGTTGGCAATATCGTACAGTGGCGCATTGTCGGATGCATTCAGGAAAGAGCGGTACCGCAGCACAAAGGCCGCATAGCCCAGCTCGTGCAGCTGGTTGGCAATGGAAGCACCCTCGTTCAGCTCTGCGGTGGTGTTGCCGCCGTTGCCGGGCACCACGATGGCGTACTTTGCGTTGGCTGTTTTAGCCGGGAAATAATACAGCTGCACCATGCCCAGAGAAGAATTTTCCGCAATTTCTTCCGGGGTATACACCTGCCATGTGATCTGTACGCCCCTGTTGTAGTTTTCGATCACAAGGTTCATGCCTTCGGCGGCATCCTCGGCAGCCGCGTAGCTTACATAGCCCTCAATGGGCGTATAATCGTACTGCGTGCTGCCCTCGATCCATTCGTTGCAGTAGGTATAGTAGCCGGAGCCTTTGATGCTGGGGTTCTCCCGCAGCTCTTTCATGGTCGTCTTTGTTGTGATGTTCGGCTCGCCGTACTCTGCAGCAAATGCCGAAAGCGATACGCACGCCAGCATTCCCAGCGCGCACACCACCGTTCTGATCCACTTCATTTTGGGACATCCTCCATTCTGCAGCGGCGTATCCTGCCGTGCTTTTCTTTGTTATGATTTATTGTATCACAAACCTTCCGCTTGTCAAAGAAATTTCTGTGCAGTACGGCGCTTGTACCGCACCGCAAATTCTGCTATACTGGAGCCGGATATTTTTGAGAGTTGAGGGCGCGGAAAGCTATGCACTTTCTGCCGGGATCGAAATATGAGCAAAATCGAGATCCGGCCCATGGAGCCGGAAGACTGGAGCGCTGTTTCCAGAATTTATTTGGAGGGCATTGCTACAGAACATGCCACTTTTCAGACCACCTGTCCGCCGTATTCTGCGTGGGATGCTTCCCACGCAAAAGAATGCCGACTGGTACTGCTGGCCGACGGCGTGATTGCCGGGTGGACGGCGTTGCGCCGGGTGGACCCGCGCTGGTGCTACCGCGGCGTTGCCGAGGTGAGTATTTACGTGGGTGAGCAGTTCCGGGGCCATGGCCTTGGCTATCACCTGCTGACCGAGCTATGCCATCAGGCAGAAAAGGCCGGCTACTGGACACTGCAGTCCACCGTGCTGCAGGACAACGCTGCCAGCCGCGCCCTGCACACAAAATGCGGCTTTCGCTTAGTGGGCCGCCGGGAACGCATTGCCCGCGACTGTCACGGCCGCTGGCTGGACACATTCTTAATGGAATACCGCGCTGCTGCCAATGAACCGGAAGGCTATAAAAAGCTGTAAGATACAAAAGAACTCCGCGCCCTGTGAGGTGCGGAGTTCTTTTTTGTCCATTGATAAAACGATAAAGGTAAAAACAGGCTTACCACTCTTCGCCGTCGATGTCCACGCTGCCGTCCACCACAGCACCGGCGCGGGAACGCTGGAACATGCTTTCTACCACAGCGCAGTACTTATCGGCCAGACAGACGATGACTGCTTCGCGGCAGGTGGGCACATGACGGAAGGTCAGCGGCCACATGTGGCTTGCAATGATGCTCTGTTCCTTTCTGGTAATGCTGAACACCCGCTTTGCATTGACGCAGGCATAACCCGGATGGGAGAAGCCGTGCATCTCAAACAGGCGGCGCAGGCCGTGAAAGGTACCGGTGGTGTGCCAGTCGTACAGATAAAAATCATGCAGCAGGGCACCCACTGCCAGCGAGGTCTCGTCAGCGTGCAGATGCAGACGGCGGTTGAGCCAAAAGCTCACCAGCGCCACATTCTTGCAATGCTGGTAGGTGGTGACAGAACCGTGCTGGATGTACTCCCGCATCCGCTGCACATCCGGGTGATGATCATATTTTTCTACGATGGCATAAAGCTGTTCGCGCTCGATCTCAGAAAGCTGCATGCTGCAAAATTTCCTTTCGCTTTAAGGTGATGTTTTCAGGAGCGGAGCTGGACCGGATTGGAATTACCGAAGTTCTCTGCACTGGAAGGGTTCTCCCGCTTGAGGGAAAAATCTACCAGATACTGCTTGCCGTCGCCCAGTTCTTCCAGCTGGGCCAGTTTTGCCTTTGCGGCGGCTTCGTCCGGGTACCACTGGATCAGGAAGAAATTTTCTTCCTCCACACCGTAGTACAGCCACTGGCCGTCGGCACGCAGCCAGTCGTCCAGATGATCCACCTCTTCGCCGTCCGGCAGGCCAAGGCCTTCTTCGGCATAAAGGTTTTCCGGTTCCACCTGCAGCATTTCGATCACCTGAATAGAGCTTTGCAGGTATTCGTCCTGCGAAACTGTCTTGTCCGAAAGCTCCCATCCGGTGAGAAAAGCCTGCATCATCAGGTCGCGCACAGAGATGCGCGGCAGAGTCGGGTCCATAACCATAGGTATTTCCTTCTTCCTTCAGTTTGTCCCTGCTGACCAGTATACGTCAAAGGCTTATGCAAGTCAACAGTTTAATTGTGAATTTTTTGTAGGTTCGTTCAAATATATCCAGACTTAACAGACGGAAAAGGCAAAAGTGTCTCCCAGCCATTCCACTGCCAGTTCCACCCAGTGATGCCGGTGGCGGCTGGGCTGGTCCACCTCTGCCGTGCTGATGCTGGTACCGTGCACCCCCTTTTCAAACAGATGCGCCTCGCAGGGCACACCCGCCCGGTGCAGAGCGTTCACCAGCATCAGGGTGTTCTCCACCGGAACGGCGGCATCCTCCATGGTGGTCCATACGAACACCGGCGGCATCTGCGGCGTGATCTTATCCTCCAGCCCGAACACCTGCTGTGCCGCCGGGTCAGTGCTGCCCGCCAGCTGCACAAAGCTGCCGCAGTGGGCATACTGCCCTGCCGTGACCACCGGATAGCCCAGAATGACCGCATTGGGCCGGGGCTGGGCCGCTCCGCCGGGAATGTCCAGCACAGCACCGGAAAGGGCCAGGTGGCCGCCCGCTGAAAAGCCGCACACGGCAATTTTTTCCGGCAGGATATGCCACTGGGCCGCGTGCTGCCGCACAAGACCGATAGCCTCGGCCAGCTGGCGCAGCGGCATGTAGTCCTTTGCCTTTTCGCAGATGGCGTAGTCCAGCACAGCGGTGTGGTACCCCGCCGCCGCAAACTGCAGCGCCACCGGGTCGCCCTCGCGGGCACTCACATGGGTATAGCCGCCGCCGGGCACCACCAGCACCAATGGCCGATCAATCACATTCGGCATCCGCTCACAGCAATCACGCAGATAAACGGTCAGCGTCCCACCGCCGGCCAGTTCCAGCTGTTTCAGCTGCATGATATTTCCTCCTTTTACAGCATCCTTTGCGGTTCATTATAGCACAAAACGAACCATTTTTTAAACTTTTTATGAAAGCTCTTGATTTTTGCTTTTTGTCGGTGTATATTAGCACTCGAAAGTTACGAGTGCTAAGCATTCAAAAGTAATATTCTCTTCCGAGTGCTTGGTATCGAATACAGATAAAAAGAGGTTTTGCATTATGGCTAAGAAAGAATTTCAGGCTGAAAGCAAAAAGCTGATGGATATGATGATCAACTCCATCTACACCAATAAGGAAATTTTCCTGCGCGAGCTGATCTCCAACGCATCGGATGCCATCGATAAGCTCTATTATAAGAGCCTGACCGATCCTTCTGTGGGCATGAACAAGGGCGATTTCCGCATCCTCATCACCCGCGATCAGGAGAACCGCATCCTGACCATTGAGGATAACGGCATCGGCATGACCAAAGAGGAACTTGAGCAGAATCTGGGCACCATTGCTCACTCCGGTTCTCTGGATTTCAAGAAGGATAACAAGGACGAGAACATCGATATCATCGGCCAGTTTGGTGTCGGCTTCTACTCTTCCTTCATGGTAGCCGATAAAGTCACCGTCATTTCCAAGGCTTATGGCTCGGATGAAGCATGGCAGTGGGAGTCCTCCGGTGTGGACGGCTACGAAATGACCCCCGCCCAGAAGGACACTGCAGGCACCCAGATCATCCTGCACATCAAGCCGGATACTGAGACGGACCACTACGACAACTTCCTCGATGAGTACGGCATCGTGGCCATCGTGAAGAAGTACAGCGACTATGTGCGCTATCCCATCCAGATGGAGCGCCAGCACGAGCGCCAGAAGCCGGAACCCGATCCCAAGCCGGAGGACTATAAGCCCGAGTGGGAGACTTACACCGAGCTGGAAACTCTGAACAGCATGGTGCCCATCTGGAAAAAGCAGAAGAGCGAAGTGACCGACGAGGAGTACGCGAACTTCTATAAGGAAAAGTTTGGCGATTATACCGACCCCGCCCGCGTCATCGTCAGCCGCACCGAGGGCACTGCAAATTATAATGCCCTGCTGTTCGTGCCCAGCCACCGTCCCTACGACTTCTACACCAAGGATTATGAAAAGGGTCTGGCCCTGTACGCATCCGGCGTGCTCATTATGGAGAAGTGCGCCGACCTGCTGCCCGATTACTTCAGCTTCGTCAAGGGCATTGTGGACAGTCAGGATCTGAGCCTGAACATCAGCCGCGAGATGCTGCAGAAGGACAACCAGCTCAAGCTGATCCACAACGCTCTGGAAAAGAAAATCAAGAACGAGCTGCACGCCATGCTGGCCAATGACCGCGAGAAGTACGAGGAATTCTGGAAAGAGTTCGGCCGTCAGATCAAGTTCGGTGCTTACTCCGACTACGGCATGCACGCCGAGCTGCTGCGCGACCTGCTGCTGTTCTGGTCTGCCAAGGAGCAGAAGATGGTCACTCTGCAGGAGTATGTGGACAAGATGCCCGCTGAGCAGAAGTATATCTACTTTGCTGCCGGTGATTCTACCGACCGTCTGGCAAAGCTGCCCGCCGCTGAGCTGGTCATGGATAAGGGCTATGACGTCCTGCTGCTGACCGAGGACGTGGATGAGTTCTGCCTGCAGATCCTGCGCACCTATCCCCGCAAGGATGCCGAAGGCAAGGACGGCACCGTGGAGTTCAAGAATGTCAACAGCGGTGATCTGGGCCTTGAGACCGAGGAAGAGAAGAAGGCCGCCGAGGACGCTACCGCTGAGAACAAGAACCTGTTCGATGCCATGAAGGACGCTCTGGACGGCAAGGTGAAAGAGGTCAAGGTCTCTACCCGCCTGAAGGATCACCCTGTGTGCCTGAGTGCTGACGGCCCGCTGTCCATTGAGATGGAAAAGGTGCTGTCCAAGCAGCCCGGCAGCGAAGGCGTAAAGAGCGATAAGGTTCTGGAACTGAATGTCAACCACCCCGTGTTTGCCGTGCTCAAGGCCGCACAGGAGGCCGGTGACACCGACAAGCTCAAGAAGTACAGTGCTCTGCTGTACGCACAGGCTCAGCTGATCGAAGGCCTGCCGGTGGATGATCCCGCCGCCTACGCCGAGGCCGTCTGCAGCCTGATGAAGTAACTTTTTCCGGCAGGCAGCATACTTACTCCCCTGCTGCTTCCACGCACATCAATATTTCCCCCTTAACAAAAAGGCCGTGCTCCGCTATAATAGAGTGGAACGCGGTCTTTTTCTGTTCTTTTGCCGGACAGTCAGGATAAATTGAGAGGTTTTTGCTCATGCAGCCCAAAAAACATTATTTTGCCCACATTCCCACCATTGCCATCTTTATTGTGTTTGCCATGTCGGCACCGCTGGGCGTGCTGCTGTTCATCTTAAAAAGCATCGATAAAAACGCCGAAAAAGAGGAAAAGGCTGCTGCACAGGCGCAGGCAGACTATCGTTCCGACCTCGGCCCCGCATCTGCGCAGACGGCCCCCCAGCAGGAAAACGAGCCAGCCTACGGCCACGATGTTCCCACCAAAGAGCAGAAGGACGCTCAAAACTGGCACAAGACCATTGCCGTGATCTGCACCATTCTGGGTGCTATCTTCCTGTTTACCGGTGCGGAGGAACTGATCGACTGCCTGTTCGACTTTCCGGACTTCGACGATCTGCTCCCTGCATTGGCCACGACCATTGGCGGAGCCGGCGCACTGTGGACCGGCCTGCGCATGGATCGTACCCGCAAGCTGGAACGCCTGTTGGACAAGATCGCAGGCGACCGCGACAATATTCCGCTGGACGAGCTGTTTGCTGCCGCGGGCATCGACGCTGCAAAGGGCCGCACCGTGGTGGAAAGTGCTATTTCCCACGGTTACTTCGGTGCAGATGCTTACATTGATAACCGCACCAATACTCTGGTAGTGCGCGGCGCGGCTCCCCAGCCGCCCCGGAAACCGAAGCCTGCGCCCGCCCCAGAACCTGCACCAGCGGACCAATATACCGCAATTCTGCAACAGCTGCGGCAGGTCAACGATGCCATCCCGGACCCCGTGATGACCACCAAGATCAGCCGTCTGGAAGCGGTCAGTGCCCGCATCTTTGAGCTGGCAAAGCAGGACCCCGGCAAAAAGGCTCAGCTGCAGAAATTCATGGACTACTATCTGCCCACCGCCCTCAAGCTGCTGAACACTTACGCCAGCCTTCCTGCGCAGGATGTGCAGGGGGAAAACATCGCCGATGCCAAAAAGAACATCGAGCGCAGCATGGACCTGATGGTGACCGCCTTTGAAAATCAGCTGGACAAGCTGTTCCAGTCCGACGCACTGGACGTTTCGGCAGATGTGGCCGCGCTGGAAGGGATGCTGAACATGGACGGCCTGACCGGAAACGAGTTTACAAAATAATATTTTCGGAAACAGGGAAAAGGCCCATGAGCTTTTTCCCTGTTTTTTCAAAGCGCAAATCTCCATGTTGTGCAGGCCTCGTCCGTCCCACGCAAAACCGCGGATTTGCAGGCATTTTTGCCAATGGTTTTTCCGTTTTATATCTAATTTTATTTCAACCGTCAAATTCCACTCTGTGCGCCAATTTCAGTCTTTTTGCAACTTTTCATCCAGATGCAACAATAACACATGGTTTTTTCTGTCCGGATTTTATATGATAAGGACAGAAGTGTGCAGAGCATCCTGTATGCGGCTCTGCACTGCAGTTCCAACCCGCTCAAAAGGAGGATTATCCTATGATGAAATCTGTTTCCGCATGGAAGCAGGAGCTTTCCAGCGGCGCTCACGCTGCCCGGCTGGCAGCACTTTACTGCTGTGCGCCCGAAGAAACTCCTGCACAGGCTGCCCGCTACGAAGCTGTTCTGAATGGTCTGGATGCCACCTTTGGCCCCCATGCTGAAGCTGGCCTTTACAGTGCCCCCGGCCGCACCGAGATCGGCGGCAACCACACCGACCACCAGCATGGCCGCGTGCTGGCCGGCAGCGTGAATATTGATATGATCGCTGCCGCCGCGCCCAACACCCTGAACCAGCTGCGCGTGCAGAGCGAAGGCTACGACCTGTGTGTGATCGGCCTTGATGACCTTGCTGCCCGCAAGGAAGAGGAAAACACTACCCTCTCTCTGTTGCGCGGCGAATGCGAAGCCTTCCGTCAGCGCGGCGCAAAGCTGGCCGGTCTGGATGTGTACATTTCCTCCAACGTGCCCAAGGGCAGCGGCGTTTCTTCCTCCGCCGCCTTTGAAGTGCTGATCGGCGTGATCCTGAATGACTGCTTCATGACCGATAAAGTCTCCCCCATCGAGATCGCGCAGATCGGCCAGTGGGCAGAGAACGTCTACTTTGGCAAGCCCTGCGGCCTGATGGATCAGATGGCTTCCAGCGTTGGCAACATTATTACCATTGATTTTGCGGACCCTGCCCACCCGGATGTGGAGCCGGTGGCCGTGGATTTCTCCAAGGCAGGCCTTGCCCTGTGCATTCTGGATTCCTGCGCAGATCATGCCGACCTGACCGACGAATATGCCGCTGTGCCCGCCGAGTGCCGCGCTGTGGCTGCTGTGTGCGGCGGCGAAGTGCTGCGGGATGTGCCGTTCGAGACCTTCCTTGCAAAGCTTCCGGAGTGCCGCAAGCAGTGCGGCGACCGTGCTGTGCTGCGCGCCTTCCATATCTATGCCGATAACGACCGTGTGGCAAAACAGGTAGCTGCCCTGCGCGAGGGCGATTTTGACACTTTCCTGCGTCTGGTCAACGAGTCCGGCCACAGCAGCTGGGAATACCTGCAGAACGTGATCCCCGCCGGTTACAAGGAGCATCAGGAGATGGGCGTGACCATTGCAGCTGCCAAGCATTATCTGAACGGCAAGGGCGCTGTGCGCGTGCACGGCGGCGGCTTTGCCGGTACGGCTCAGGCCTTTGTGCCGGTGGAAATGATGGCCGACTTCAAGGCCCACATGGAAGCCATCCTTGGTGAGGGCCGCTGCCATGTGCTGAGCATCCGCCCGGAAGGAGGCGCAGTGCTGTGATCTCTACCGCCATTCAGCAGCTCGTGAATTACGGGCTGGACACCGGCCTTATCCTGCCCGATGATGAAATTTACATCCGCAACCAGCTGCTTATGACCATGCAGCTGGACGACTTTACCGCGCCGGAGGGCGAGGTGTGCTATACCGATCTGGAAAGCATCCTCAAAACGCTGGTAGATGATGCCGTTGCCCGCGGTGTGTGCGAGGACAACTCCACCGCCCGCGACCTGTTCGACACAAAGCTCATGGGCGTATTGACCCCGCGGCCCAGCATCGTGCGCGCCAATTTCGAGGAACGCTATGAAAGCGAAGGCCCGCAGGCCGCGACCGACTGGTTCTATAAATTCAGTCAGGACACCGATTATATCCGCCGCTACCGCATCAAGCGCGACCTGAAATGGGTCACCAAGACCCCCTACGGCGATCTGGATATCACCATCAACCTCTCGAAGCCCGAAAAAGACCCTAAGGCCATTGCCGCCGCCAAACTGGCTCCCCAGAGCGCCTACCCCAAGTGCCAGCTCTGCGCCGAGAACGAAGGCTATGCAGGCCGCATGAACCATCCCGCCCGCGAGAATCACCGCATCATCCCTCTCACCATCAATGACAGCGCTTGGAACCTGCAGTACAGCCCCTATGTCTACTACAACGAGCACTGCATCGTGTTCAACAACCAGCACACTCCCATGAAGATCGAGCGTGCTACCTTCCGCAAGCTGCTGGATTTCGTGGGCCTGTTCCCCCACTATTTCGTGGGCAGCAACGCCGACCTGCCCATCGTGGGCGGCAGCATTCTCAGCCACGACCATTTCCAGGGCGGCCACTATGAATTCGCTATGGCAAAGGCTCCCGTCGAGAAGAAGTGGGTCTTCCCCGGTTTTGAGGATGTGGATGCCGGTATCGTGCACTGGCCCATGAGCTGCATCCGCCTGACCAGCGAGGATGATGCCCGTCTTGTGGAGCTGGCCGATAAAATTCTGACCGCATGGCGCGGCTACTCGGACGAAAAATGCTTCATCTTTGCCGAGACCGACGGCGAGCCACATAACACCATCACCCCCATTGCCCGGATGCGGGACGGCAAGTATCAGCTGGATCTGGTGCTGCGCAACAACATCACCACCCCGGAGCATCCGCTGGGCGTGTTCCATCCTCATGCAAAGCTGCATCACATCAAAAAGGAAAACATCGGCCTAATCGAGGTCATGGGCCTTGCCGTGCTGCCCAGCCGCCTGAAAAAGGAGCTGTTTGAGCTGGCCGATGCACTGGTGGCCCGCACCCCGGTGAGCCAGTACCCGGAAGAACTGCAGAAGCACGCCGAGTGGGCCGAGGATATTCTTGCCCGCCACCCGGAACTGAACGGCGACACCGTGCACCTCATCCTGCAGGACGAGGTGGGCCATGTGTTCGCTCAGGTCTTGGCCGATGCCGGTGTCTATAAAATGGACGAGGCTGGCCGCGCAGGCTTTGTGCGGTTCCTTGCAAGCGTGCAATAATCTATTAAAAACGCTCTCCCCCTTTCCCCCGCCGGTATGCCTTGCCGACGGGGGATTTTTATTGTTCAGTGGAGGTCCCAAGCCGTTTTCAGTCCCGTAACACAGCACAAAAAAGCCGCCTTTCGTGCCAATTAGCACAAAAAGCGGCTTTTTATCGTCTTATTTCAGGAGCAAAGAGCCTTGCGGAAGGTTATTCCGGCAGATCCTCTTCGTTCTCCAGGCTGTGCCAGACGTTCTGGACATCATCATTGTCTTCCAGCGCATCCAGCAGCTTGCCCATCAGCTTCAGCTGGTCGGGGTCGGTCAGGCGGGTGGTGGTCATGGGCACCATGGCCAGATCGTCGGAGAGGATCTCGTAGCCCTTCTCCTCCATGGCCTTGACCACAGCAGAATAGTTCTCGGGATCGGTGGTGATCTCGGCTGCATCCTCGCTGGCATCGAAGTCCTCGGCACCAGCATCCAGAGCATCCATCATAGCCTCGTCGGCATCCTTATCTTCCAGAGAGATGTCAATGACACCCTTCTGGCTGAACAGGAAGCCCACGCAGCCCATAGCACCCAGATTGCCGCCGTTCTTGTCGAAGTAGTGGCGCAGGTCGGCAGCGGTACGGTTGCGGTTGTCGGTCAGGGTCTCCACCATGACAGCAACACCGCCGGGGCCGTAGCCTTCGTAGGTGATTGCTTCGTACTCGGTCTTATCGCCGCCCTCAGCCTTCTTGATGATGCGCTGGATGTTATCGTTGGGCACGCTCATGCGCTTTGCCTTGGCGATCAGGTCAGCCAGCTTGCTGTTGGAAGCGGGGTTCGGGCCGCCGGTACGCACGGCAACGCTGATCTCGCGGCCGATCTTGGTAAAGACCTTTGCCTTTGCGCCATCGGTCTTTTCCTTCTTGCGCTTAATATTGTTCCATTTGCTATGTCCAGACATGGGAAAGAGCCTCCTGTATATTCTCAAATCTCCGCCTGCGGGCAGACGGGCTGTGGTCGCCCGCATTGTGGCAGCACACAAAATCTAACTCTATTATTGTAGCACAACCGGGCAGAGCGTTCAAGCCTTATCCGCCCGGTTTTCAGCATTCTGCGCGGAAAAATGCGCTTTTTCTGCCCATTCACAGCAGCCGCAGCGCCTTGGGATAATGGTTCTTCACCCGCCCGCCGGACACCTTGCCGCCGCCCAGCGGCCAGCCGTCCACCGTCACGCAGCACCAGCCGTCAGCAGCGATGCGGGCTTCCACCTCACGGCCGGAAAGATACTCCACGCAGCGCGGGTCATCAAGGGTGAGTTCTTCGCGGTTTACGCACTGTGCGCCAAATGCCGTGAACAGATGGTGCTCCGGCACAAAGCGGCCTTTCTGCACGCTGCCCACAAATACGCCCGCCCGCAGCACATGCAGGTTCGTCTGCGGGAACGGCACCGGCAGCAGCACACCGCCGCCGTGCACCACAGCCAGGCGGTCAACCAGCGCCGGGAAATACTGCCCGGCAAACGCGTGCCATGCTGCAAGGCTCTGGGCAGGACTTGTCTCCCCTGCCTGTGTTTCGCGGCTGCGCTTGTCACCCTGCACCGCTTCCCGGCAGGCACGGACATTCTCGCGGCGGGATGCACGGGCATCCGCAGCCTTGGCAGGCTTGCCGCCCTTCCCCTTGGCCTTTTTGCCCGCAGCTTCCGCTGCAGCCAGCCAGAGCTGTTCTTCGGCAGTGTACTCGCCCTCTGCGGGCAGAACGCGCGGAGTGCCAGCTTTGACGAGCCGGGCCATAAAGTGGCCCTCGCCGCCCTGACAGGGCCAGATACGGCGCACCTTGCTCACATCCAGCGGCAGACCGCCAGTGCGGTTGGCTTCGCCCTCACTGCCAAAGGTGTAGTCCACATTGCCAAGCGCATCCGCAAGGGTGAACTCCGGGTGGCGCTGCAGGAACGCCGCCACCTGTCCCTCGTCCTCCTCGGGTGCAAAGGTGCAGGTGGAATACACCAGCTGCCCGCCCGGGGCCAGCACAGCGGCTGCACAGTCCAGAATTTCTGCACCCAGCTCAGCACACTGCTTCACCAGCGCTTCACAGTGCTGCTGACGGGCCACCGGCTCCTTGCGGAACATTCCCTCGCCGGAACAGGGCGCGTCCACCAGCACCCGGTCAAAAAATTCCGGCAGTGCATCCGCAATACGGGCAGGTGTCTCGTTCAGCACCACTGCATTGGGCACGCCCATGCGTTCCAGATTGCTTTTCAGGATATCCGCACGAGCTGCAACGTATTCGTTGCTCACCAGCACACCCCGGCCCTGCAGCGCCGCCGCCAGCTGGCTGCTTTTGCCGCCGGGGGCTGCGCACATGTCCAGCACACGCATCCCGGGCTGCACGCCCAGCAGCGGTGCCGCCGAGGACGCAGACGGCTCCTGCGAGTAGAACACGCCCGCATGGTGGTACGGATGCCGCCCGGGCCGGAATTTCAAATCATCCGGCTGATGCACCACGAATGCCGCCTTGCAAAAGGGCGATGCTTCCAGTGGGAAATCGGCTTTTGCGGCAAACCGCTCCGGTGAGCTGCGCAGGGCCGACACCGTTACGCCGCGCTCCGCCGTTTCCTGCGGGGCTGCATACAGGACATCGAACCGGTCTCCCAGCAGAGCGCGCTCCCGCTGTTCAAAATATTCCATGGGCATTCTGCATTCCTCCTGTGGGATGTATAAAGCCGCCGTCTGCGGCCAAACTAGGTCTTGTGAGGGGCACACCGCCCCGCACGGAAAACCGAAAGGAGATCATTCACTATGGCAACCGAAAACCGCAGCAATAACTGCAAGAATCAGACCTCGAACCGCACGTCCAACCAGACCACCAACAGCGCCACCAACGAGCACAAGCACCCCAACCAGTACACCAAGGGTGCCGACGATGAGAGCGCCAAGAACTCCACGAGCAACCGTTCCAGCAACGCCAAAAACAGCCGCTAACGCTGCCCTTCGCGCCTGATGGACCATGGGCGCGAACCTCTGATCTTTCTCAAATCGCAAAGCCCGCTGCCCTCCGGCACTGTTTTCCAGTGCGGAAAGCAGCGGGCTTTCGCGTCAGAAGTTGTTTTTATAGTCAGGGTGCGCCGAATGGGCGCGGCTTTTTGCCGCCAGACAAGGCGGTTTTCCGCAGCAATCCTGATGGATTGCAAGGAAGAGCAACGCAGTATGGCAGCAAAAAGACCGTTCAGGCGGTGTGCAATGATTATGAAAGCAACTTCTCAGGTCTCGTTGGGGTCGAACTGCTGCCACAGTGTTTCAAACAGCTCGTGCACACGGCCCAGCTGACCGTTCAGATACAGCCAGCCCAGCAGGCACTCGAAGCCGGTGGAAGCACGGTATTCCTCCGGGGAAGCGTGCTTTGCCACGCTGGCCTTGCTGGCGTTGCGGCCCCGCTTGAACACGGCCAGTTCGTCCTCAGTGAACAGCGGCTCCAGCAGCTGTTCCTCCCGGAACTGTGCCCGGGCCGAGACATATTTGACCTTTTCTGCGTTGAGCTTTCCGGCAGACAGGCGGTGGTGCTCCACCAGACGCTGTCGCACCAGCAGTTCCAGCACGCTGTCGCCCACAAAGGCCAGCGCCAAGGGGCTAAGCTCCCGCGGGTCGATCTTTTCAGGTTCGTTCATAAAAAATTTTCCCCTGGAAAGCGTCCTCGCCCTCTCAGCTTCGCTGCGCTCAGCAGCTCTCCCAAGGGGAGAGCCTTTGGCAAAACCGGAAAGTCTGCCGCACTGCCAAGGCCTCTCCCTTTGGGAGAGGTGGACGCGAGTTTAGCGAGCGGACGGAGAGGGCGAGCCAGTTTCCCATTTTAGAAGATATAATCGAACTGGTAATCGCCAATGAGAATGGTGTCGTTCTCCTGCACGCCCTTTGCCACCAGAGCGTCCAGAATGCCGCTCTCGCCCAGCTGACGCTGGAAGAACTGCAGGCTTTCGTAGTCGTCCACATTGCTGCCGGCCAGAATGTATTCCAGCCACGGGGCTTCCACGCTCCATACATGGGCTTCCATGCGCTTGATCTCAAACGCACGGTCGTTGGCCTTGGGTTCGGGCTTCTTGTACTCGGGAGCAAACACCGGCACCGGCGGGATATCCTTCAGGCGGTTATACACGAGGCCCGGCAGTTCCTTCACGCCCTGCATCGTAGCGGCAGAGATGGGCACAAAGGTCAAGCCCTTGCCCTCCACATACTTGCGGAAAGCTTCGATCTGCTCCTCGGTGGCCAGATCGCACTTGTTGCCAATGACGATCTGCGGACGCTCAGCCAGCACAGGGCTGAACTTTGCCAGCTCCTCGTTGATCTTTTCAAAATCCTCAATGGGTTCACGGCACTCGCTGCCAGAAACATCCACCACATGCAGCAGCAGGCGGCAGCGCTCCACATGGCGCAGGAAGTCGTGGCCCAGACCGATGCCCTCGCTGGCACCCTCGATCAGGCCGGGGATGTCGGCGCAGACAAAGCTTGCGCCCTCCGCCACGGACACAACGCCCAGCGTGGGCACCAGCGTGGTGAAGTGGTAGTTTGCGATCTTAGGCTTGGCTGCGCTGATGGTGGAAATGAGGGTGGACTTACCCACATTGGGGAAGCCGATCAGACCCACATCGGCGATCAGCTTCAGCTCCAGCGTCACCTGAATGTCTTCGCCGGGCATACCGGGCTTTGCAAACTTGGGGATCTGTCGGGTGGGAGTGGCAAAATGCGCATTGCCGTAGCCGCCGCGGCCACCCTTTGCAATGGTGACTGGGGTGTGGTCGGACAGGTCCGCAATGACAAGGCCGCTCTCGGCGTCCTTGATGACGGTGCCCAGCGGCACCTTGATGACAAGGTTCTCCGCGTTTTTGCCGTGGCACAGGCTTGCACCGCCCTTGCCGCCCTCCGGGGCCACATACTTGCGCTTATAGCGGAAATCCATCAGGGTGGTCAGGTGATCGTCCACCACAAAGATGATATCGCCGCCGCGGCCACCGTCGCCGCCGTCCGGGCCGCCAGCGGCCACGAATTTTTCACGGTGAAAGCTCACCGCACCGTCGCCGCCCTTGCCCGCGTGGAGCCATATCGTGGCGATGTCGATAAAGTTGGTTTGTGCTGCCATACAGCCCCTCCTTAGTTTTATATGTTCGTTTATTCCCCTTCCCTTGCCGGGAACTCCTTCCGGCATCGCTGCACGATGCCGCCTCCCTCAAGGAGGGAGGCTTTAAGGCCCCCTCCCCGAGGGGGCTGTCGCCACAGGCGACTGGAGGAGTTTCTGCCAGACAGTCAAAAAGAGAATTCTTCATCAAAAAGAGCCGGGCCACGAGGGTCCGGCTCTCTACGTTTTGCAGTTATCCGAAAGAAGTTACTGCTTGACGCTGCACTTCTTGCCGTCTTTACCCACGCGCTCGAAACGGACGGTACCGTCCACCAGAGCAAACAGGGTGTCATCGCTGCCCTTGCCAACGTTCTCACCCGGCATGATGTGGGTGCCACGCTGACGAACCAGGATGTTGCCGGCCAGAACGAACTGACCGTCTGCACGCTTGGTGCCCAGACGCTGTGCTGCGGAATCGCGGCCGTTCTTGGTGCTGCCTACGCCCTTTTTATGTGCCATTGTAATTTACCTCCTTAGCCGTTGATCGCAGTGATCTCAACCTTGGTGAAGGGCTGACGATGGCCCATACGGCGAGCACTGTGCTTCTTTGCGCGATAGGTGATGATGTTCAGCTTCTTGCCCTTGCCATTTTTGATGACCTTGGCAGTAACGGTAGCACCCTCAACAACGGGAGCGCCAACCTTCACAGAACCCTCCTCGCCAATAGCGAGAACCTGATCAAACTTCACTTCGGAGTCGGCCTCAACGTCCAGCTTTTCGATGTAGACGATGTCGCCCTGCTCCACGCGGTACTGCTTACCGCCGGTAACAATGATTGCGTACATTTTGTTCATTCCTTTTCGTTGTACTCGCTGGTCGTAAAGGCAGGCCCTTACACTGGGCCATTTCAGGCGCCCACACCACGCGGCTAGAATAGTATAGCAAAAAAACGATGGAAATGCAAGAGGAATTTTCCTCTTTCCGAAAGATTTTTTATTGTTTCGCCTTCCCGCTTTCCGCGATGGTGCGTTTTACTTCCGCATTGTAGGCTTCGGTGCGCTCCACGAACAGCTTACGCGGGCTGGAGGCCAGCAGTTCAGTATCTGCATCCGTCATCAGACCGATAACAGCTTTTTCTTTGCTCAGCTTATTGACTGCAGCTTCGTTGTCCGCCGTCATTGCCAGCTTTACCATCAGGGGCTTGTCCTTGAACTTGTGGGTAAAGTAAATTTCCGCAGCCATACCGACTACCACAGCGATACCTGCCACCAGCTGGGATGCCCGCAGACCAATGGAGGGCACCAGCATCAGACTGTCGGTGCGCAGGGCTTCGATCCAGAAGCGGCCCGCGCCGTACCAGATCATATACCGCAGGGCAATGTCACCGTTGAACTTGCGCTTTTTAATGTAACGGAACAGCAGGAGAAAGCCCACGAAGCACCAGATGCTTTCGTACAGGAAGGTGGGATGCACCGGCAGATTCGGGTCAATGGTCACGCCGCTCTGGGCCGTGACTGTGCTGCCCATCAGGTAAGCGCGGGTCGTTTCGCTGAACATGCCCCACGGCAGCGTGGTGTTGCAGCCAAAGGCTTCCTGATTGAAAAAGTTGCCCCAGCGGCCGCAGCCTTGTCCCAGCAGAAAGCCCATAGCGGTCAGGTCGAACATGGGCAGCACCGGCACGCCCCGCCTTTTGCAGGACAAGCCACCGAACAGAAAGGCGCCGATGATGCCACCGTAGATGGCAAGGCCGCCATCCCGAATGGCGATCATCTCCCAGATGCTTTCGTATTTAAAGGGTGCCATGGCCACATAGTAAGCGCGGGCGCTGGCAATGCCCAGCACGATGCCAATCAAGATCACGTCCACCATGCTGTCCGGGTCCACGCCGAACTCGATGCTGTGGCGGAACGCAAATACCAGCGCCAGACAGATGCCAAAGGCAATGCACACGCCATACCAGTAAATATTGAACCCGCCAATGGAAAGGGCCACGCGGTTGATCTCAAAGCTCAGGCCCAGCCCCGGGAACTGCACCAGATTTGTCATTCTGCTTCCTCCTCGTTCTCGGCCAGCGGCGCAGTGCCATCTGGCAAAATATCCATCACAGCCATGCGGTCGGTGCTGAGGATGTGCTGCAGCGCAGCGTCCGCATCCTCGGCAGTCAGCCCTGCCAGCATGGTGATCTGCTGCGCCACCGTCTGGCCGGAGAGGGCAAAGTCTGCCATCTGGCTGGCCGAGTCCTCCACATTTTCCAGATTTTCGATCAGCTGACCGTACTTTTCGTTCTTGCACAGGGTAAAGATCTCCCGGTCCACACCTTCTGCGCGGATGCGGGCGATCTCGTCCAGCAGCAGCTTCCGCACGGTATCCGGTGCATCGCTCTCGCCGGTGAACAGGATGCAGCAGCAGCCGTCCACCCGCAGCACTTCCCCGCCAAAGCCGGGGTTCACAAGGCCTCCGTCGTACAGGCGGCGGTACAGCGGCGACATGCCGCCTGTGATGCAGCTCAGGATCAGATCATACAGCGCTTCAGTACGCAGATCGTTCGGGGGCAACGGCTTCTCCTTGAAGCCCACGCCAAAGCAGGGTTTGGACACCGGCATTTTCAGGGTCTTATGGGCTGCCGCCAGCGTCATGGGTTCCGGCTTCCACAGCCGCTGCACCCTTTCGGTGCTGCGCGGTCTCATCAGGCCGTGGCGCTCACAGGCAGCCAGGATCTGCTCCATGGTAGTGTCGCCGGCAGCCGCCAGCACCATATTGCCCGGTGCATAGAAGGCTTTGCAGCTGTCGTAAAGCATCTCCGGCGTGATCTCAGCAATGCTCTCCACCGTGCCCGCGATATCGCTGCGGATGGGATGCTCGTGGTACAAGCACTCGAACAGGCCGGTGATGAGCCGCCAGTCCGGGCTGTCATCGTACATTTTGATCTCCTGCCCGATGATGCCCTGCTCCTTGGCGATGGTCTGCTCGGTAAAGTACGGATGCGTCACCATGCCCAGCAGCACGTCCAAGCTTTCATCCAGCTGCTGGGTCGCAGTGAACAGGTAGCAGGTGCGGTCAAAGCTGGTAAATGCGTTGGCATTGGCACCGGTCTTGGCATACTTTGCAAAGGCATCGCCGTCCTGATCTTCAAACATCTTGTGCTCGAGGAAGTGTGCCACGCCTGCAGGCAGATGCACCTCTTTGCCGTCCAGTCGGAAATCCCGGTCAATGGAACCAAAGCGGGTAGCAAAAATGACATGGGTGCTGGAATAACCCGGCATGGGCCGCACGATAACGGTCAGTCCGGAGGGCAGGGTCTGCCACTGGTCAGCCACGGTCTTTTCCAGCAGGGTCTGGTTATTCTGCGGCATGAGCGGCCACCTCCTTTGTGAGCAGATAGCTGACCGAGAGGGTCAGTTTGCGCAGGATGGCGCGCACATCGTCCTTGGTCACGGCCTGCAGAGCGGCGCGGGCTTCGGCGGGTGTCTGCACCTTGGCCGGGTCGCCGCCGCGCAGCACTTCAATGTAATACCATGTCTCGATGCCGCCCAAGGTATCCTCTACCCCCTGCATCCCGCTCAGCAGACCCCGACGGCAGTCCTCAAATTCATCGTCGGTGATGGGGCCATCGCACAGGTCGGCCAGTTCCTTCAAGATGGCCCGCTCAGCCCGGGCAGCGTCGGCGTGCTCCACGCCGCTGTTCACAGCCATGCTTCCGGTAAAGCTCTGGAACGAGGACGAGCAGTAGTAGCACAGGTGGTCACGCTCGCGCACATTCAGGAACAGGCGGCTGGTCACGCTGCCGCCATACAGCGCCATGGCAAGGCGGACCGCTGCCAGCTGCTCGGTGCGCATGGGTTCGCCCAGCGTGAACAGCATACAGAGCTTCGCCTGCACCATATCATAGGTTTCGGTTTTGTGCACCGGCTCCCGGCGGGGCATGGCAATGTTTTCCGCCAGCGGCAGCGGTGCGCGGTCAATTGCCGCAAGCTCTGCCAGCAGTGCATCCTTTACCGCAGCGGTCTGCTCTGCCGTGCAGCCCAGCACGATCAGTTCAATGTTGGCGGTGCGCAGCATCTCGTAATAGGCTGCGGTAAGCTGTTCCGGTGTCAGGCCTTCCACCTCTTCCAGATAGCCCTCCTGCCGCACACCCGCCGGGCTGTCGCCAAAGAATTCCCGGTTGGCCTGATGCAGGCAGTAAAGGCGCTTATCGTTGATCTCATCTTCCAGCGCCTTTTTCAGCATCTGCTTTTCAATGCCCACGGCTTCCGGATCAAAAGTGCCGCCCACAAAATACGGGTGAAAGGCCGCACCCAGTGCAATGGATGCATATTCCCTTGTAAGGCTCTCCCCTTCCAGCGCAAACTGATCCTTGATGCCGGTAACACTAACACACAGATTGTGGCTGCAGCCCATGGGCCGGGCATCCACTGTGAGGTCTGCACCGTAGAGCTTGGCCAGCTTTTTAGTCAGGCGGGTCATATCCGGGCAGTCGGCATAGCCGCGCTCCAGCACCAGCGGCAGCAGCGCATGTGCTGTGGCCGTTTCCCGCTTTGCCGGAAAGGCAAAGTGGACGCTGATGCGGCAGCGGTTGAATTTTTCCGCCGGGTCACAGGAAAGATGCACACCCGGCGCAATGAGAGTACGTTCCAATTTGTTCCTCCGCCCTGCTTTCACAGGGAGCTTTTATTTTTATGATGCCTTCTGCAAGGCAAGAAATTCTTCCAGACTCAGGCCGCTGGCACGGATGGCAAGGGCATTTTCAACGCCCACATACCGCCAGTGCCACGGCTCAAACACCACGCCGGTAGCAGCCTGCCTGTCCTGCGGATAGCGCAGGATAAAGCCGTATTCGGCGGCGTAGGCGGTGAGCCACTCGTAGGCGCGGGTCGTATCAAAGCCGGTATCACGGGTCGGGTAGTCCGTACTGAGGATATCCGCCGCATAGCCGGTGCCGTGATCATTGCATTCCGCAGGCGGCTGGATATCTGCCGCAAGGCTGGCGGCTTCTTCCTCGGTTTTGCCCTTTTCCAGATACTGCTGCTTCTGCGTCTCATAGGCCGCGCTGCGGACATCTGCGTCTTGATAGCCTGCCGTCAGCACCAGTGCAACGCCGTCCTCGGCCGCAGCCGCAGCCATTTTCTGGTAGGCTGCAGCTGCTTCGGCTTCCAGTTGGATACCGCTGGCTTCATCGGCATCGGCAAGGGCCGGAGAGGGTTCCTTGGTAAAAGGCAGATTGGTGTTCACCAGCACAAAGCGCTCATCGTCAGCATCAAAGCTGTAGCCGGTGCCATCGTAGCTGGCCGCATCAAAGCTCTGCGGTCCTGCAAGCATGGCGTTCACCTTTGGCAGCAGCCAGAGGATGCCTTTGGTCATAAGCGCCACAATGGCGGCGCAGACGAGAATGAGAATGGCCCAGTTGCGGGCCAGACGCAGCCGCTTGCGGCGCTTCCACTGAGCGCGGGTCAGGCGGGGCTTTGCAGCATTTCTATCAGTCGGTTCCATGGTGCGTTGCAGCTCCTTTTGCAGAATTTGCAGCGCACTGCGCCGCACAGATACAGTGTATATTATACACCCCTTTGCATTTTGTGTAAACGCCGGAAGTGTAAAATAAGTATGACCGTCCTCGTCAGCGGCCTTGCCCTCTCCGTCCGCTCACACTGTTCGCGTCCACCTCTCCCAAAGTGAGAGGCCTTGGCAGAACCAGAAAGTTTTTTTCTTCGCCAGAGGCTCTCCCTTTGGGAGAGCTGTCGCGTAAGCGACTGAGAGGGCGAGGCCGTCAACAAAAAGAGCGCCGTACAGCTTCCAAAGAAACTGTACAGCGCACAAAATTCATTTTTTTACAGATCAGTCAAACAGCATATCGTGGATCGCAGAAACAGCCTTGTCGGCATCGTCGCGGTTGATGATGCAGGAGATCTTGATCTCGCTGGTGGAGATCATCTTGATGTTGATGTTGTTGTTGGACAGTGCCTCAAACATCTTGGAAGCAACGCCGCTGTGGCTCTGCATACCGGCACCCACAATGGAGACCTTGGCGCAGGTGGTGTCCACGCTCACATCGTTGAAGTGTGCGCTCTCCTTCAGCACGCGCATAGCCAGATCGGCTTCGCCCTCAGAGCAGGTAAAGCTGATATCCTTCTTGCCGTCACGGCCGGTGGACTGCAGGATGATGTCCACGTTGATGTTCTTCTGGGCCAGCAGACCGAAGATCTTGAAGCTCATGCCCGGCTCATCGGGAACGTTCAGAATCGTGATAACAGCAACATCAGTGTCTTTTGCGACACCCTTGATCAGCATACCTTCCATGTCTTTTGTAACCTCCTTGACCACCGTACCGGGCACGGGATTCAGGCTGGAGAGCACCTCCAGCTCCACATTATACTTTTTGGCCAGCTCCACGCTGCGGTTGTTCAGCACCTGTGCACCCAGAGATGCCAGCTCCAGCATCTCGTCAAAGGTGATCTCATCCAGCTTGCGGGTGTTGCGCACCTTGCGCGGGTCGGCCGTGTAAACGCCTTCCACATCGGTAAAGATCTGGCAGCGGTCTGCGTGCAAGGCTGCTGCAATGGCAACAGCGCTGGTGTCGGAGCCGCCGCGGCCCAGAGTGGTGATGTCATCCATCTTGTTCAGGCCCTGGAAGCCCGCCACAACGACCACACGGTTGCGCTCCAGCTCAGAAGAGATGCGCTCTGTCTCCAAGCGGGTGATGCGCGCCTTGGTATAGGCGCGGTCGGTGCGGAAGCCAGCCTGCCAGCCGGTCAGGCTGATGGCATGGCAGCCCAGCTCATTCAGTGCCATGGCCAGCAGCGAAATGCTGATCTGCTCGCCGCTGGCCAGCAGCATATCCATTTCACGGGCCGAAGGGTTGTGGGTGATCTCCCCAGCCTTGGCGATCAGGTCATCGGTGGTATCGCCCTGAGCGGACACCACCACTACTACGTCATTGCCCGCGTTGTGGGTGTTTGCCACAATGCGTGCCACGTTGAAGATACGGTCACGGTCCTTCACCGAAGAACCGCCGAACTTCTGTACGATCAACGCCATATCTTGTCACTCTCCTCTTTTTGTCCCTTTGTCAAAAGGGGTACACCGGGCGGAAGCGGTCAGCAGCGCCTTGCACTTCCCTTACCCATTTATCATTCCACCGTTGCGCCGGTGTTATCGGCATCCAAACGCAGCAATGTAAATGCTTCACATCCGTCCAGACCTTCCAGAAGCTCCAGACCCTTTTCCAGCTTGGAATAAAACTTTTCGGCCTCTGCCTTTTCCGCTACGGCCATCACGGTGCTGCCCGCACCGGAAACGTAAACAGCCTTTGCACCGCACAGGCGTGCCATATCGAACACTTCCTTGGAGCCGGGCATCAGCGGCATACGGTAGGGCTGGTGCAGCTTATCCTCGGTAGCAATGGCCAGCAGGTCGTGTCTGCCCTCGCAGAAGGCGGCGGGCACTAGCGCAGCGCGCGAAAGGTTATATACCGCGTCCTTGTGGGAGACCTCTTTGGGCAGGGCCGCACGAGCGGCTTCCGTCAGCAGCTTGTAGTCCGGCACGATGGCGGCAAAGCACAGCGTTTCATCCACATTGCGTTTGACCGAGTACACCTTGCCATCCTCGAACACGCTGCTGGTCAGGCCGCCCAGCAGGGCCGGGGCCACGTTATCCGGGTGGCCCTCAATGGAGGTGGCCAACGTGAGCAGCTCCTGCGTGTTGAGCACATCGCCCAGCATCCGGTTTGCACCCAGCAGTCCCGCAATGATGCAGGCCGAGGAAGAACCAAGGCCGCGCGCCATGGGGATGGGATTCGTCTGGGTGATCTTGAGGGGCGGGATCTGCTTGCCCACCTTCTCAAACAGCCCCTTTGCCGAACGGTACACGAGGTTCGATTCACCGCGCGGGATGCGGGTACCGTCCGCAGACGAGATATCCAGCACTTCGCTCTCTTCAAAGGTGACCGTATTATACAGCGTCACCGCCAGACCCAGCGCATCAAAGCCGGAGCCGATGTTTGCACTGGTGGCCGGGACAGAAACCTTGATCTTCATAGCCGCCGCACCTTTCCTTATTCCGTTATCAGTTTTCTTCCGGCAGACGCTTGAGCACCAGCTTCACGCTGCCGCCCACGGCTTCCACCTTGCGGGCTGCTTCGGCCAGTGCCTTTTCGTCGGCTCGCTCCACAAAGTAAGCGCAGCCTTCGTAGCGTTCGTCCACCACCCTGCCATAGCCGTAGATGGCTTCCACCACCGCCGGAGCAATGCCTGCTACACGCACATAATATGCAGCAGGAGCCGGGTCGGTGAGCATTCCCTCCACCGGCTCAGCAGGCTGCCAGAACAGGCTGTCGTGCACCTTGGAGCCATGCTTCAGGGCATCCACAACGTCGGCCACCACGGCGCTGGCGGTGGGCAGCTTGCCTGCGCCCTTGCCGTAGAACACCACGTCGCCCAGCATATCGCCCTTGACCAGCACTGCATTGAACACATCGTCCACGCTGGCCAGCTGGTTTGCCTTGGGCACCAGACACGGCTCCACACCGGCAGCCACGCTGCCGTCCTTGCCGCGCTTCATCCATGCGATCAGCTTGATCACACAGCCCAGCTTTTCCGCCGCTTCCACATCTGCCGTGGTAATGGCACGGATGCCGCGGGTGGGAATGTTCTGGGGGTAGATCTGATGGCCGCACACCAGCGAGGACAGAATGGCGATCTTGCGGCAGGCATCACGGCCGTCCACATCGTCGCTGGGGTCCTTCGTCTCGGCGTAGCCCAGCTCTTGCGCGATCTTCAGCGCATCGTCAAAGCCCAGATTTTCGCGCACCATCTTGGTGAGCATGAAGTTGGTGGTGCCATTCACGATGCCCTCCACCTCGGTGATGACGTTTGCCGCCAGACACTGGTGCATCGGGGTGATGATGGGCGTACCGCCGCCCACAGAAGCCTCGAACAGGAAGGCACAGCCGTGCTCTTTGGCAAGGCCCAGCAGCTCTGCGCCGTAGGTGGCCACCATCTCCTTGTTGGAGGTGCATACGCTGCGGCCGCTCTCAAGGCAGGCCTTTACATACGGATACGCAAAGCGGGTGCCGCCGATGGTCTCCACCACCACCTTGATCTCCGGGTCTTCCAGAATGATATCGAAGTTCTTTATAAACAGGTGTGCATCCGGATGGTTTGAAAAATCCTTCGGGTCAAGGATGTACTTGACCTCCACCGGCTCACCTGCACGGCGGGAGACACCCGCAGCGTTGCGGCACAGTACCTCGTACACGCCGCTGCCCACCGTGCCAAAGCCCAGAATTGCGATTTTAGCCATTGTTGTTCTCCCTCGTTTTCTGAAGACTGCTTACAGATTGTACCCGCAGTGCACGCCTACCACCATACGCTGACGCGAAAGTTTTTCGGTCAGCTCTTCGGGAGTCATCTGCATGGTATCGGTGCGGATGGTGACTGCCACCAATGCGGCACCGTTTTCCGGTGTGGACTGGTTGATGGTCACAATGCTTGCACCTGCGGCGCTGATGCCGGCCAGCAGGCTCTGCAGTGCACCGGTCTCGTCCCGCAGAGTAGCCATGACGGTGATCACCTCACGGCCATTCTCGGAGTCAAAAATGCAGTCCTTATACTTATAAAAAGCGCTGCGCGAAAGATCGACTGCGCGGGTGGCAGCGGAAATGCTGCGTGCCTCCCCGCTGGCCAGAAGTTCCTTGGCGCGTACCACCTTGAGAAAAACCTCAGGCAGAACCTGCGCATCTACCAGATAAAAGCGGCGTTCCAACTTGTTCACCTCACAAACACAAGTGTTCTTGCAGTGAATATAATAGCATCCGGCCCCCTGCAATGCAAGAGGTCGGATGCGTTTTTGTCAGATTATCCAGTTTTGCTGCGGCAAGCGCGGTATTTCCTTGCCGGATTCACCCCACGCCGGTGCCGATAGTACGCCTTTTGTCCTTCATATGGCTACAGATCAGTCTGTATCCTGATTACCTGTATCCGCAGGAATGACAGCCTGCTCCGGTGCCGCAGTCTCCGCAGGTGCAGCCGCTGCAGGAGCTGCTGCATGGGAGTAGTTGCAGGTACCAGGCAGATCATCGGCGCGGTAGTAGCCCACGGCGGTACTGGGGCAGGAGCCACCTGCCAGCAGGCCGCTCTGGGTGCAGTAGCGGCGCTCCACCACACCGGCAGAGGTCGGGAATGCCTTATACGGCAGGTCTGCCTGCACCTGTTCCATCAGCGCCTTCCACGCCATAACACAGGTACGGGTCTTGGCCTGCTGCTTACCCAGCGTCTTGGTCATATCATAGGGTGCATCGTAGCCCCACCACACGGCGGTAACGTAGTACGGCGTGCCGCCCACGAACCACAGATCCTTTTCGTCGCTGGCGGTACCGGTCTTGCCAAAGGCTTCCATGCCGTTGGAGTTGGGGTAGCGGCCGCCGGCGGTGCCCACGCTGGAGTACAGCACGTTCTTCAGCAGGCGGTTCATCACATAAGCGGTATCCGGGGTCAGAGCCTGATAGCTGGTGGAGTTGTTCTCCAGATAGATATTGCCGTCACGGTCCAGCACGCGGGTATACAGATGCGGGGTGGTGTACTGGCCATCGTAGAAGATCTGGAACGCAGCTGCCAGCGCCGTGGGCGTAACGCCATGGGTCTGACTGCCCATGACCATCTGCGCCAGACCCACATCGTTTACCGGGTCCAGCGTGTTCAGCTGCAGGGTGTTGTACACAAAATTGAAGATGTTGCTTGCGCCCACCAGATCACCCACACGCACCGCAATGGTGTTCAGCGAGCGGGCCAGACCGTTCCACAGCGGCACATCACTGTTGTCGCCGTAGTTGCCGCCATAGTTGCGGGGCCAGCTGCGCCATGCGTTGGGATAAGCGCGCAGCTGCTTGTCGGAAAGGCCCATCAGGCCGTTTTTGCGGCAGTAATCTTCATCGCGGATCACCATATCCTGCTTCTGATACAAGGGCGAGTTGTTGAGCATGGTGGACCAGTTCACCAGACCATACTCTACACCCAGTGCATACGCACCGATAGGCTTGATGGTAGAACCCGTCTGACGAGTGACACTGTAGGCACGGTTCAGCGAGAGGCTCTTGTTCTTTTCGCCCAGACCACCCACAATGGCGATCACATTGCCGTCATAGTCCAGCGTGACCATGGCTGCCTGAGTACGCACATTGCGGTAATAGTAAACGGTACCGTCGTCGCCGGTGCGGGTCTTGGGCGTACCGTCCTCGTTCATCACCTGTACATCGTCATCCGAGATAGAGGTCACCTCTTCCTCATGCCAGCCGGCCGGGAAGTAGGCATCGTCCGTGTTGAGCATCAGGTTTTCCATGGCGGACTGCACCTTGGTGTTCACAGTCGACTCAACGGTAAAGCCGCCGGTGTACAGCAGCTTCTGTGCCTCGGATTCCGAAATGTTTTCCTTGTCCATGATGTCCTGCACCAGCTCGGTGAACAGTGCATCGGTAAAGTAAGAGGTAACGGAAGAATTCTTCTTGGTATTCTCTTCCTCGGCCAGTACCAGCGGCTGGGCCGCTGCGTTGCGGTAGTCCTCTTCGCTGATCACGCCCTGCTGCCACATGTTGTACATGAGGAAGTTACGGCGGTTGATCAGGTTTTCGGGGTTGGTGTAGGGGTTATAGTTGGTGGGGTTCTTGGTGATGGATGCAATGGTCGCACACTCCCACAGGGTCAGCTGGCTGACATCCTTATTAAAGTATTCGTTGGCCGCAGTCTGCACGCCCTGAATGGTGCCGGTAAAGCTGATGGTGTTCAGGTACGCTTCCAGAATGGTCTCCTTGGAATAGCTGCGGCTCAGGCAGAGGGCGCGGTAGATCTCGCGCAGCTTGCGCAGTGCGCCTTCAATGCCGCTGGCGCTCTTGTCGTCGGTCAGGTTCTTGATCAGCTGCTGCTCCAGCGTGGATGCACCCTGCTTGGAGCTGTAGATGGGCAGCAGGTATTCGTTGACCATTGCGCCGATGGTGCGCTTGAAGTTGACGCCGGGCTCGTTGTAAAAGTCCTTATCCTCGGTGCAGATGAACGCATACTGCAGGTTCGTGGGGATCTGCTCCAGATCCGCCCACACGCGGTGGCTGTTGGAAGAGCGCAGCGTGGCATACTCCACCTGTGCACCGGTGTCCGGGTCGGTGGCCATCACCACACTGGACTGGCTCAGCTCAATGTTGTCTAGATCCAGCAGGTCGCCGTCGTTGGCGGTAGCCTGCACCACGTAATATACAGCACCCACTGCCACCAGACTGCCTGCCATGATGCCCAGACAAATCAGTGTAGCAATGGTTCGGCCAATGAAGCGCAGAATGGGATGTCTGCCCTTTTCACGGGGTTCCTTTGGTTCTTTGGGTTCCCGGCCGCGTTTGGGTCCCAGCTGGGACTCCCGGCGGCTGTTGCTCACATTTACCTTCCGCCCCGCCGGTGCCGGGGAATGCCCCTCACCGGCACGGTTGATCTTTCTCATATCGGAGATAGAAATCGCCTCCTAACATTCAGGCTGCTTTTTCAGCGCCATGCGCTGGTACTTTTCCATCAAAGCGCACAGAACTGCACGCAATACCATATTATAGCACGTGCACAGAACGCGGGCAAGAACCAATCTTCGGCCCTGATAGGTCTAATCATCTGTAGTATAACACAATCTGCCGGACAAAGTACAGCATTCCCGTGTGAAAATTGACTGTGTCCCCCTGTTTTGGGGCATACTTCAGCCGGAAAGGAGCGTGTTTCTCCATGCGCAAACTGTGCACCTGCCTGTTCTACGGGCTGTGCGTATTCACCATCGTGTTCAGCCTGTTCTGGATGGCCCTGCCCAAGCTCAGCCTTCCGGTGCCCGACCCCGGCAGCGAAGCGCCGCCTTCCTCCGCAGCAGACCTTGCCGCACAGGCCATGCCGGAGCTTGCTGCCCAGAGCTACCGCCTGTGCGACAAAGGCGGGCGCGTAGCCGTTTACCGCTGCGGCACCAATGGCCAGCCGGATGTGCTTGTCACCGTCACCGGCATCTACACCAATCTTCTGCCGGAGAACGATGCCGTGCGCATCAAGCGCGGTGTGACCGTGTACAGCGAACGGGAACTGGACCTGCTGCTGGAAGATCTGGGCGGTTGAGTGCAGAATGCTCAATTTTTATCTACTTTTACAAATTATTTTTATTGACATCACGATATAGAAATTATATAATGACAATAGAAGTAAAGTTTCTTAACCGCCTGCAGCGATCATAAAAGGAAGTGCGTCCTCATGTCAGAACAGATCACCCTCCATTACCAGTGCCGTCTTTGCGGCAAGCAGCTGGACCGCGGTATCCACCTCGGTCCGCCCAGCCCCGGCACCTGCAGCAAAGCCGCCAAGGTAGACGGCTTTCACGGGCCGCACCGCTGGGTCATTGTCTCTTTGCCCAAAAGTGCTTGATTTTTAACGCAAAAAAGACCTCCGGGAAAAGTGCCCCGGAGGTCTTTCTTAGTTTCAGGCTTCCATTTCTTCCAGCGGAACAAGGTAGGCCTTGCGGCACTCCTCGTATTCCAGCATGTAGTCCTTGGTGGGGTTGTGGTGCATGATGCTCTTGAGGGTGTGGGAGTCGTAGTCCTCGCCGGCATCCATGCCGATCAGGCGGGCAGCAACGTTGGAGCAGTGATCCGAGATGCGCTCTGCATTGTTCAGCACATCCAGGAACACGACACCCGTATCAATGGAGCACACGCCGTCCTTCAGGCGCAGGATGTGCTGGTCGCGCAGGCGCTCCGCCATCACATCGATCACTTCCTCCAGCGGTTCCACCTGAGCCGCCAGGCGCATATCGTTGTTTTCAAAGGCATCGTTGGTCAGGTTCAGGATGCGGTTCAGTGCATTTTCCAGCAGCTGCAGCTCCTTGGTGGCGCTTTCACTGAAGGACGCTTCCTTTTCCTGCAGTTCTTCTGCCTTTTCCATAATGTTCACCGCATAGTCGCCGATGCGCTCGAACTCGGTAACAAAATTCAGCAGTTCGGTCACAGTGTGGCTCTCATCGTCGCCCAGCTCCTGATCGGTCATCTTGATCAGATAGTTGGAGATTGCCACCTCCATGCGGTCGATCAGGTTTTCACGCACCCGGATGGCGCTGACGGCATCCTCGTCCATCTTCAGCAGCAGCGGTGCAGCCAGATTCACATTGCGGGCAGCACGGCGGGACATCTTGATCACAGCGCTCTTAGCCTGCTGCAGGGCCACAGCCGGGCTTTTGAACAGACGTTCATCCAGCACCGGCATGCTCAGCTCCTGTGCTTCCTCGGCACTGTCCGGCACGGTAAGCATGGCCAGCTTGGAAAGCACGCCGCTGCAGGGCAGGAACAGCAGCATGGCGCACACGCTGGAAAGGGTGTGGATGTTTGCGATGGTGCTCTTGTTCATCACATCGTTCCACATGGGGATGCCAACGGTAAACTGCACCGCATACACCAGCGCCAGCAGGATCACGCTGCCAATGATGTTGAAGTACAGATGGATCAGTGCAGCGCGCTTGCCGTCCTTAGAGGAGCCGCCAATGGTGAGCAGCGGCGTAAAGGCCGTGCCGATGTGTGCGCCCAGAATAATGGGGATGGCAGAGCTGAAGGTGACCAGACCCGTGCTGGACAGTGCCTGCAGGATACCCACCGATGCCGAGGAGGACTGGATGATCACCGTGACCACCACGCCCACCAGAATGCCCAGAACGGGATTCGTCATGGTAACGAACAGATTCTGGAACACGGCGCTCTCACGCAGAGGAGCCACACCGGTGTCCATCAGGCTCATGCCGGTAAACAGGATGCCGAAGCCCAGCATGATCTGGCCGATGTTCTTCCTTTTAGCGCTGCGCAGGAACACATAAAAAATGCAGCCGATAAACGCCACCACGGGCGCAAAGGTCTTGGGCTGGATCAGTGTCAGCCAGAGACTGTCACCGGAGATATCCGCCATGCGGATCAGCTGGCCGGTAACAGTGGTACCAATGTTTGCACCCATAATGACACCTACCGACTGCGTAAGGGTCATGATGCCGGAGTTTACCAGACCGACACAAATAACGACCGTGCCGGCCGAGGACTGGATGACACCCGTGATGAGGGTGCCGAAAATAACGCCCTTGAGCGTTGAGGAGGTCAGCTTTTGCAGCACGCCCTGCATTTTGCCGCCGGCCAGCTTTTCCAGACCAGCGCCCATAATGGACATGCCGTACAGAAACAGCGCAATTCCACCCAACAGAGAGGTAATGTGTGTGATATCCATAACGATACTCCTAAAAATGATCTTCCTTTTGATCCTTGTACATCTGCCCTGCCCGCACACCGGGCCTGCTTGATCCGGCAGATGCTGCGGCCTGCCGCTCTGCTGCACAGAACGGCGCACAATGACCGCGCTTGGATTTATTATATCATTTTTTATCCTGTCACAACAAGGTTTATTTTACAAGAAAATCACTTTTTCTACACAATTTTCCGTCTCTTAATGAATTCGTGCTCTTTCCTTTTCAATTATTTTACATCAATTTTACATTTGTACTGAAGTCCCTGTCTGTTTGCGGGCGCTTACTCTGCCAGTTCTTCCATTGCTTCCCGCACCGTATCGGCCGAAAACAGGAACACTCCGCTGCCGGTGTATACTTCCACATGGCTTCCAACATAACGCAGTTCAAAATCTTTCATCCGTGTTCCCTCCTGTATCTCGTTTTTTGCAGCTTTTCAGAACGTTTTTGTTCCATGGCTGTATTATCGCACACAACAGGTACCATAAATCGGATCTTCAACGCATTTTGCAGACAAAAAGCCGCCCGGCTCCAGATGCGGAACCGGACGGCTGGCCACCTATTTATATCGTTCAATGCACAGCGGCATATTCCGGGATGCGCTGCTCATGGGCCTGCTGCTCCGTGCGGGCCTTCTCATAGCAGTAACGGATGATTGCCTGCCTGCGCACGATGCCAATGAAGATGCCGCGGTCATCCACAACCGGCACAAAGTTCTGGTTCATGGCCGCTTCGATTAGCTGATCCATGCTGGTGGTCACGGTGACAGCCTTGTAGTCGCGCTTGTGCGGGAAGGCCGAAATGGGGATATCCTCAGCCGCTTCCAGATCCAGACCATGGAACTTTTTCAGCCCCCAGAGAATGTCGCCCTCAGTCAGGGTGCCCACATATTTTCCCTGCCGGTTGAGCACCGGAATGGATGCGTAGCGGTTATTCTCCCACTTTTCCAGCGTCTGCCGAAGGGTAAAATCGTCGTAAACATACATCAGATCCTGCTTGGGTGAAAGGAAAAACAAAATATTCATGACAACAGCTCCTAAACATTGTTCCACGCGCCGTGCGCAAAAAATAACGCAGTTCGTCCGCACAAGCGGGACCCTGCGCCGCAGTCCCTATCCTTGTTTTTATTTTAGCACTTTTTCATAGTCAGATAAAGAGTTATCACCCACCTTTTATATTTTTTTAACAGATTGTTTGCTTTTTTTCGTCATACTTTCGGTTTTGATAAAAAGCAACCAGCGTCCGTTATACTATCACCTTCCCGGTGCGAAACCGCCCGAACCATGCCGCCAATGCAGAAACCTGCGCAAAAAGTTGATATACCAGCATTTTGCGCTGTACAAGCGCGCCCCAAAGTTGTATAATAATGTGGGTGTTTTTCGGCGCAGTATGCGTATCTGTCCGTCGCTGCGCCCCAGACCTTGAATGTGTTTTATGAAAATAACATAAAGGAGCAGAGCGACTATGATCACTTCCCGTTTCCCTCTGGGGGATGTCAGCTTTACGTCCGGGTATTTTGCTACTCTGGTAGGTGAAGCAGCCAAACAGTGTTACGGTGTTGCCGCAATGGCACCCCGTGATATGACCGATGCCGTCAGAAGCATGGTGCACGGTTCTGATTACCCGGAAAAGGGTGTCCGTGTCACGCAGGAGGATGGTCGTCTGGTGATCGAACTGCACATTGCAGTGAGCTATGGCCTGAACATTTCTACCGCCGCACGCAGCATCTCTCACCGCGTCAAGGACGAGGTGGAGCAGGCTACCGGCCTGAAGGTTGCCCGCGTTGTGGTTTCGGTAGACGATGTGATCGCCTGATTTTTGTTGGTTCATCCGAATGCGCCGGGCTTTTCCGGCAAGTACAAGGAGTAAAAAAGAATGATTTCTGGTAAGATCTTGCGTGACGCCATTATCTCTGGCGCCAACAACATCAACAATCAGCGCTCCCGCGTGGACGAGCTGAACGTTTTCCCTGTTCCTGATGGCGATACCGGCACCAACATGGGCATGACCGTGGGTGCTTCTGTGCGCGAGCTGGAAGCATTGGACGACAGCTGCACCGTGGGTGAGGCTTCCAAGACCGCTGCTTCCGCCATGCTGCGCGGCGCACGCGGCAACTCCGGTGTTATCACCAGCCTGCTGTTCCGCGGCTTCTCTAAGGCGCTGGAAGGCAAGAAGGAAGCCACCGCTGCCGACATTGTCGAGGCCCTGAAGAAGGGTGTCGAGGGTGCCTATAAGGCCGTTATGAAGCCCACCGAGGGCACCATCCTCACGGTTGCACGCATTGCCTCTGAGGAAGCTGCTGCCTGCGGTGCCGAGGATGTGCCCGCTCTGTGGGATGTGGTGATGACCGCCGGCCAGAAGGCTCTGGAGGACACCCCCAACCTGCTGCCTGTTCTGAAGAAGGCCGGCGTTGTGGATGCCGGCGGTCAGGGCATCATGGTCATCTTTGAGGGCATGGGCAAGGTGTTCCATGGCGAAGGCATCGTGGCAGGCGGAGAGGCTGCTCCCAACAAGGCAAAGCTCTCCACCGAGAACGCCGGCAAGGGTGTGTTCACCGACGACCTGATGAAGGTGGAGGACATCAAGAACGGCTACTGCACCCAGTTCCTGATCAACAAGTATGAGGGTGCAAGCGCCGCAAAGATGCGTGCCTTTGCAGAATCCAACGGCGACAGCGTGGTGTGCATCGAGGATGACGATGTGATCAACCTGCATGTGCACACCGCTGACCCCGGCAAGATCCTGAGCGAAGCCATCAAGTATGGCTACCTGACTAACTTCAAGATTGAAAACATGCATGAGCAGTTCCTGGCCCGCCAGAAGCAGGGCAAGAGCCTGGAAAAGCAGGCTTCTGCTGAGAAGGCCCCTTCTCAGTCCAGCGAGTTCGTCTACGCTGCTGTGGACCCCAGCCGTGACTATGGCTTTGTTGCCGTTGCCGCCGGTGAAGGCCTGAAGGCCGTGTTCACCGATCTGGCTGCAGACGCAGTGGTCTCCGGTGGTCAGACCATGAACCCTGCCACTGAGGATATCCTCGCCGCCATCCAGAGCGTGCCCGCAAAGACCGTGTTCGTGCTGCCCAACAACAAGAACATCATCATGGCTGCTGAGCAGGCCCAGAAGCTGGCCGACCGTCAGGTGGTCGTTCTGCCCACCCGCACCGTGCCCATGGGCATCACCGCCATGCTGAACTTTGATCCCTCTGTGAACGCCGAGACCAACACCATCAACATGATGGCTGCTGCCGACAAGGTGTCCACCGGTCTGATCACCTATGCTGCCCGCGACAGTGAGTACGACGGCAAGCGCATCAGGAAGGGTGAGATCATGGCTCTGGAGAACGGCAAGATCGTTTCCACCTCCAACGATATCACCAAAGCTACCTACCGTCTGGCACGCGGCATGTGCAAGAAGGATTCCAGCTTCGTCACCATCATTTCCGGCTGCGACGTGAGCGATGAGGATGCCGAGAAAGTGACCGAGATCGTAAAGGCAAAGTGCCCGAACCACGTTGAGGTCAGCCACATCCGCGGCGGCCAGCCCGTTTACTATTATATGATCAGCGTGGAGTAAACACTCCCCCGTTCTGCTGAATTTTTAAGCACCTGCGATTTTTGCCGCGGGTGCTTTTTTAAAGCAAAAGTGCCTGCACAGCTAAAGCCGTGCAGGCACTTTTGCTTTCAGGATCCTCAGAAGAAGCTCACCTGACTGCTCTCCGGCAGGTCGCCCAGAGCGCCCACCTGACGCAGACGGTCCAGAATGCTGCTGCCGACGCCGGAAGCCTGCTGCAGCTCTTCCACCGAGATATATTCTTCGCCGTGGATGGTCACCTTTTCCAGTGCATCGGCGGCAGCACCGCCAAGACCCTTCAGCGAAGAGAAAGGCAGACGTACCTTGCCGTCCTCCACCACATACTTGGAGCCGCGGCTCTTGCCCAGCTCAATGGGCAAAAACTCGTAGCCGCGCACCAGCATCTCGTTGACGAGCTGCAGGCTGACCAGCACATCCTCGTCCTTGGCGTTCTTCTCTTCCTTCAGGCGGCGCTTGACTTCTTCCATGTGGGCGCGGGCCACTGCCGCACCGCCCACAGCGGCTTCGTAGTCGATGTCGTCGCCGCGTACGGTAAAGTATACCGCATAGAACTCCGGCGGACGGTAGATCTTGAACCACATCAGACGAATGGCCGACATCAGGTAGGCCACGGCATGGGCCTTGGGGAACATATACTTGATCTTGCGGCAGCTCTCGATGTACCAGTCCGGCACCTCGTGCTCCCGCATGGCTTCCTCCCAGCCATCCTTGAAACCGCCCTTGGCCACCTTGCCCTTACGCACGGCCTCCATGATATCAAAGGCCATCTTGGGTTCCAGACCCTTGCGCAGCAGGTACAGCATGATGCTGTCACGGCAGCCAATGACCTCCGCAATGGTGCAGGTGCCGCTGCGAATCAGCTCGTCCGCGTTGCCGGTCCACACATCCGTGCCGTGGGACAGGCCCGAGATCTGGATCAGTTCGGAGAAGTTCTTGGGGCGTGCCTCCACCAGCATACCGCGCACGAAGTTGGTGCCCATTTCCGGGATGCCGAAGGTTCCGGTCTGGCTGTCGATCTGCTCCGGGGTCACGCCCAGCGCTTCGGGGCTGGTCAGCAGGCTGTACACCTTGGGGTCGTTCATGGGGATACTGTCGATGGGGATACCGGTGTACTCCTCAAAATACTTGTAGAAGGTGGGCATATCGTGGCCCAGTTCGTCCAGCTTGAGCAGGGTATCGTGCAGGTACTTGAACTCGAAGTGGGTGGTCAGCAGGCCGCCTGCCACATCGTCCGCCGGGTGCTGGATGGGACAGAAATCGTAGATCTCGTAGGTGTCCGGCACAACGACCATGCCGCCGGGGTGCTGACCCGTGGTGCGCTTGACACCGGTGCAGCCCAGAGTCAGGCGGTTCTCCTCCGCATGGTTCACCGTGCGGCCGCGCTCATCCAGATATTTTTTGACATAGCCGTAGGCGGTCTTGTCCTGAATACCGGACACGGTGCCCGCCTTGAACACGTTGGCTTTGCCGAACAGCTCCTCGGTATAGCGGTGCACATTGGACTGATATTCGCCGGAAAAGTTCAGGTCGATATCCGGCTCTTTATCGCCGTAGAAGCCGAGGAAGGTCTCGAAGGGAATATCGTGGCCGTCCACCAGCATCCGGGTGCCGCAGTTGGGGCAGTTTTTATCCGGCAGGTCAAAGCCGTCATCCACGCTGCCGTCGGTGATGAACTCGCTGTGCTTGCACTTGGGGCAGCGATAGTGGGGCGGCAGGCTGTTCACCTCCGAGATGCCGGAGAAGTGGGCCACGGCCGATGAGCCGACCGAACCACGGCTGCCCACCTGATAGCCGCCCGCGTTGGAATAGGCCACCAGTTTGACTGCAATCACGTACAGCACGGCGTAGCCATGGCCGCAGATGGAGTCCAGCTCCTTCTGCAGCCGCTTTTCCACAATTTCGGGCAGCGGGTCACCGTAATCGCGCTTGGCGTGTTCCCACGTAGCATCGCGCAGCTGCTGCTCTGCGCCCTCGATGCTGGGCGGGTAGGTGCCGCGCGGGATGGCACGAACATTGTTGTCGATCATCGCCGCGATCCTGCGGGGGTTCTTCACCACTACCTCGTAGGCTTTTTCCTTGGGCAGATAGTAGAACTGCGCCAGCATATCCTGCGTGGTGCGGAAGAACAGCGGCGGCTGGTTGTCGGCATCTTTAAAGCCGTTGCCCGCCTGCAGCACAGCGCGGTAAGCCGCGTCCTCCGGCTCGGTAAAGTGCACATCGCCGGTGGCAATGACCGGCTTATGCAGGTCCTCGCCCAGCTTGATGACCGTGCGGTTGAAGTTTTTGATGTCCTCTTCGCTGTCCACCTTGCCGTCCCGCACCATGTAGGCGTTGTTGCCCAGCGGCTGGATCTCAAGAATATCGTAGTAGGACGCGATCTTTTTCAGTTCTTCATAGCTGGTTCCATCCACGATGGCTCGGTACAGCTCGCCGGCTTCGCAGGCGGAAGTGAGCAGCAGGCCGTCCCGGTATTTGTTCAAAAGGCTCCGGGGCACCCGGGGCTTTTTGAAAAAGTAGTTCACATGGGCTTCGCTGACGATCTTGTACAGATTTTTCAGGCCCATCTGGTTCTTGACCAGAATGATGAGGTGGTAATACTTCTTTTTCAGCACCTCGCGGTTGCCGCCAAGGCCGGTGTTGATCTCGCTTACCTTCGCTACCTGCTTTTCTTTCAGGTCGTTCAGCATGACCCCGAAGATGCGGCCCAGCGCGGCAGAATCCTCACAGGCACGGTGGGCTTCGTAGGCAGGCAGCTCCAGATGCTTGTTGATGGTGCCCTGCTTGTAGTTGTGCAGGCCGGGGTACATGGCCTGCGCCATGGTCAGGGTGTCGATATAGGTCGGCTCCAGCTTGATGCCGCTGCGCTTGGCGGCGGCGCGCAGGAAACGCATATCAAAGGCGTGGACGTTGTGGCCCACAAGGATGCGGTCTCCCGCAAATTTGAGGAAGGCTTCCAGTGCTTCCTTTTCGCCGGGGGCATCCGCCACCATTTCGTTGGTGATGCCGGTCAGCTCGGTGATCTTGGGGGTGATGGGCTTGCCGGGCTTGACAAAGGTATCAAATTCCTCCACCACTTCGCCGTTTTTCACGATGACGGCACCGATCTCGGTCATATACTCCACGCCGGGGTCAAGGCCTGTGGTCTCGGTATCAAACACGCAGAACTCCCCGTCCAGCGGCTGATCCTTCACACCGTATACACAGGGGATCATGTCGTCCACAAAGTAGGCTTCGCAGCCGTAGATCAACTTGAAGTCCGGGTCTGATTTATGGATATCGTCCGCTGCCAGCATGGCTTCCGGGTAACCCTGACACACACCGTGGTCCGTGATGGCAACGGCCGGATGCCCCATGCGGTGGGCCAGCTTGACGATGCCGCCGGGGTCACAGAAGCCGTCCATGCTGGAAAGCTTGGTGTGCAGATGCAGCTCCACACGCTTGACCGGTGCGGTATCCTCCCGCTTTTTGCGCTCCACGATGAGCACATCGTAGGGGTAGACGATATAATCGTGTTCGTACTTGTCGTAGGAGCAGTCGCCGCGCACGATGAGGGTGGTGCCTTTGCCAAGGCTCTCCCACTTGGAGCAGTCCTCACCTTCCTGCGCGCGGATCTTCAGGTTGATGGAGCCCTGATAATCGGTGATGGATACGGTATAAATTTTGCGGAAGTTTCCCTTGACCTCCGAGAAGAACACATCGCCCCAGATCGTGCACTTGCCGCCCTCGCCGCCAAGGTCTTTCAGCGGGGTGAGGTTCTTGGGGGTGAACATCTTGCCGTGGAAAATGGTGACGGGCTTATCGGTCAGGTCCAGACCATCCACCTTGATGGACGGTGCTGTGTTCTTTTTCTCAAACTTGACCACCGGTGGCGCAATCTTGCGCTCCAGCTTTTCTTCCATCTGGTGCTGCTCGGCTTCGCTTACAGCGCTTTGCAGCGTTACCTGCGGCGTTACCCCGGTGTGGGCCGCAATGCGCTCTGCCAGCAGCTTTTCAAAGTGCATCTCCTGCAAAAACTTGGTGCCATGGCATACGCCGATGGTGATCTTCTGTCCGATGATGTTGATCTTGCACCGGTCCAGAAAGCCATTGATGGGCACGCCGTCCCGCTTCATCTCTTCCATCAGATCGCGCAGGGCCGCTTCGTCCAGCATGGCATAGCCAAACAGGTTCTGGATGCGCAGCTCAAAGCCCTCATAATCCGGCTGTAGGGATGCCAGCAGCCGGGCACAGAGATTTTTGTCCAGTGGCGCACCGCTGCGCAGGGTAAAGATGACCTGCCGCTCCTGCCGCAGCATCTGCGCATGCTCCACAATGACCTGCCCGAAGCAGTCTGCAAATGCCGGGTCCACCATGAACTGCGGCCACAGGTTGGATACGAGTGGTGTCACAAATGGTACTCCTTTTTATACAGCACAAACTGCCGCACCCGTTTTTGCAGGTGTGGCAGCAAAAATGTGGTTTTATTTCTTTGCAAGTTCCTCTGTTCTGAAAATCTGGTAGCCCTCATAATGATAGCTTGCATCAATCCCCTTCATATACACCTGACGGTCATTGATCTGTTCCGTCAGTGCTTTATGCAGCAGCACCTTGATTTCCAGATCTTTCACCGGGCTGCGCTCCATGGCCATCAGATAGTCGCTTTTATCCACGCGGCTCCAATCCACCACCTGATGCAGTTTTTTTTTCAGGATGCTGTCCAGCCAGATACGGGTACTGCGGCCATTGCCTTCCCGGAAAGGGTGCGCCACGTTCATCTCCACATATTTTTCAATAATTTCATCAAACGTGGACTGCGGCATCTGGTCAATGCTTTCCAGTGCCGGGCGCAGATACATGACCGGTGCAAAGCGGAAATTTCCCTTTGCGATGTTTACGGTGCGCATCTGACCGGCAAATTCATAGATATCTTCAAACAGATATTTATGGATCATTGCAAGGCCTGCAAATGTTCCCACCGGAAAAGTATTCAGCAAACCCGTATCATACAGCGCCAGCGCCTTTTGTTTGCTGATTCTTTCCTCTTCACGGGCAAGCTCCAGTTCATCTGTCAGGCCCAGTTTGTTTTGCAGTGCCATAGCATTCTCCCATTTTACAGTTTATAGACCTCATCCATGAACTGATCCAGGATGTTGTCTCCGGTCAGCTTTTTGATGGGCTTGCCGTGGATGAACAGCACCGCCTCGCCTTTGCCGCCGGCAATGCCGATGTCTGCTTCACGGGCTTCACCGGGGCCGTTGACCACGCAGCCCATCACGGCCACCTTGATGGATTTTTTGCAGCCCTGCAGCCGCTTTTCCACCTCATTGGCGATCTCGGTGCAGGGATACTGGGTGCGGCCGCAGGTGGGGCAGGTGATGACCTCCGGGCCTGCTACCGGGAAGCCCACGGCGCGCAGGATGTTGTAGCCCGCTTCCACTTCCTTTTCTGGCTCTGCGGCCAGCGAGACGCGGATGGTATCGCCAATGCCTTCCAGCAGCATTCCGCCGATGCCCATGCCGCTTTTCAGCAGACCCATCTGGTAGGTACCCGCCTCGGTAACACCCACATGGAGCGGGTAATCCGTGACAGCGCTGAGCTGGCGGTAGGCCTCCATCATGCGGGGCACATTGGAGTTCTTGATGGAAATGACGATGTTGTTGAAATCGAATTTTTCCAGCAGGCGCACATGGTACAGTGCACTCTCCACCATGGCCTCCGGCGTGGGTGCGCCGTATTTTGCAAGAATATGCTTTTCCAGACTGCCGCCATTCACGCCGATGCGGATGGGAATGTTCTTGCGCTGACAGGCATCCACCACAGCCTTCACCCGGTCATCGTCGCCGATGTTGCCGGGGTTGATGCGGATCTTATCCACACCCACATCTGCGCAGGCCAGAGCCGCCTTGTAGTCAAAATGGATGTCTGCCACAATGGGGATGTTCACCGCATTCTTGACGGCTTCGATGCACTTTGCATCCGCCGGGCTGGGGCAGGTCACGCGCAAGATCTGACAGCCAGCAGCTTCGCACCGCTTTGCCTGCGCCACATTGCCCTCAATATCCTCCACCGGCACGTTGAGCATCGTCTGCACCGCAATAGGATTCTTGCCGCCGATGGTCACATTGCCGATCTTCACTTCCCGTTTTAACTGCCTCATAAAGCTCCCCTTTCTGTTTTTGCTCACATTGCACCGGTCACAAGCCGGATGATATCATTATAGGTTGCAAAGAGCATCAGGCCAAACAGCAGTGCAAAGGCCGCAATGGTCAGTGTGCCCTGCAGCTTTTCCGGCACTGCATGGCCGGTAACGCCCTCAATGATCAAAAATACCACCTTGCCGCCATCCAGTGCCGGGAAGGGCAGCAGATTGAACACGCCCAGATTGATGGTGATGAGGGCCAGCAGCTCCAGCAGATCCTGCCAGCCGTAGCTTGCCGCCTGACCGATCGCTGTCACGATACCCACCGGGCCGGACAGATTGTTGATGCTCTCGCGTCCGCGCACAAGGTCTTCCAGCGAGGTAAACACGATGCGTCCGTAGTACAGGGTGCTGTTCCACGCTTCTTTTAACACATTGAGCGGTGTTTTTTTGATGCCGTACACCGTAAAGCCAAGGGTCATATGGGTCTGGCCGTCCTCGTCCTGCCAGGTGTTGAACTGCACGTCCGACAGTTCCACCTTCTGGCCGTCCCGCTTGACCGTAAAATCGGCGCGATAGGCTTCGGTGCGCACCAGCTCATAAAGGATGTCGTTGGCCACAAAGCAGCGCCTGCCGTTCACGGCAACGATCTCGTCCCCCGCCTGCAGGCCGGTCTGGCCGCAGAGGGCATCGTTCTCAATGGAATAGATGGTCTTGCTGGTGATGGCTCCTTCCTGTGCTGCCACAAGAATGACCAGCACCACAAAGCCCAGCACGAAATTCATGAAGGCACCTGCCACCATCACAAGCACACGCTGCCATACCGATGCCTCGTTCAAAGGGATGCCGGTGCGCTGCTCCGGCGGGACAGGGTTTTCGTCCTCTGCTTCCCGTTCGTCGCGGGCCGCTTCGGCCTGCTGGCTCTCGGGGCTTTCCTCGCCCTCCAGCGCCACATAGCCGCCTACCGGCAATGCACGCAGGCTGTACTGGGTGCCCTTGTAAATTTTCTTCCACAAAGCCGGCCCCATGCCGATGGAAAACTCGTTGACCTGAATGCCGCAGAGCTTTGCCACGGTAAAGTGCCCGAATTCATGAATGGCGATCACAGCGCTGAACACGATCAATGCGGCGATCAGGGTGATAAAAATTGACATTGCGTCTCCTAAAGATCAAAGATGTGCGCGCACGAACTCTCGTGCCATGCGGTCGCACTCGTACACATCGCTGAGGGTATACTCGCCGCCAAAGCTGTCGCTGTCCACGACTGCTTCCACCAGACGGCCAATATCGAGGAAGCCAATTTTGTCCTCAAGGAAGAGCTTGACAGCTTCCTCATTGGCACCGTTGGCGGCGCATGGGCCGAGACCTCCCTTTTTGATGGCCTTTTTGCAGGCGGCAAGGCAGCGGAAGGTCTCGTCGTCTGCCACATCGAAGGTGAGCACCTTGAGTGCGGCAAAGTCCAGCTCCGGCACAACGCCGGGTACGCGCTTTGGGTAGGTGAGCGCATACTGGATGGGAATGCGCATATCCGGCACACCCAGCTGAGCAATGACCGAATGATCGCTGAACTGCACCGCCGAATGCACGATGCTCTGGCGCTGCACCACGATCTGGATCTTCTCCGGCGGCAGGCCGAACAGCCACACTGCCTCGATCAGCTCCAGACCCTTGTTCATCAGGGTGGCAGAGTCAATGGTGATCTTTGCGCCCATGTTCCAGTTGGGGTGCTTGAGGGCATCCGCCTTGGTCTTACCGCGCAGCTCCTCGGTCTTCATCCCGAAGAAGGGGCCGCCGGATGCCGTGAGCAGGATCTTGGTCAGGCTGGGGGCACTCTCCTTATCCTGCAGGCACTGGAAGATGGCCGAGTGTTCACTGTCCACCGGCAGCAGCTTTACACCCTGCTTTGCCACGGCCTGTGTGACCAGATGGCCGCCGGTGACAAGACTCTCCTTGTTGGCAAGGGCCAGATCATGCCCGCTTTCGATCGCGCACAGGCTGGCACCAAGGCCTGCAATGCCCACCACGCTGTTCAGCACCACATCGGTGCCGTCCAGTGCGGCCAGCTGCTTGAGCCCTTCCGGCCCTACCAGCAGCCGGGGCACATCTGCACGACCGGAAAGCTCCGCATCCAGCCTGCGGGCCGCATCCGGGTCGGTCATGCAGACATAGCGCGGATGAAACTCTTCGATCTGCTGCAGGATCTTGTCTACATGGCTGTGGGCAGAAAGGCCGAACACCTCATAGCCCTGTGCACGGATCACATCCAGACTCTGGGTGCCAATGGAACCGGTAGAACCCAGCAGAGTGATTTTTTTCGACATCACATATTCCTCCCTTAATAGTAGAACACCGCCGTAATGACCATGGTCACAAAGGGCGCAATGAACATCACACTGTCAAAGCGGTCCAGAATGCCGCCGTGCCCCGGGAAGATGGTGCCGTAATCCTTGATGCCGCACTGGCGCTTGACCACGCTGGCAAACAGATCGCCATAAATGCCCAGCACCGCCGCCACGCAGCCCAGCAGCGCAATGATCACATACATGGAAACGCCAATGTTGGAGCGGGTGAAGGCTTCCATCCGGTTTGCTGCCACCGAGTATACCAGCGTGATGATCACACCAAACGCCATGGTGCCCAGAACACCGCCAACAGCACCTTCCACGGTCTTTTTGGGGCTGACCACCGGGCAGAGCTTATGCTTGCCAAAGGCACGGCCTGCAAAGTAGGCACAGGTATCGCCGCCCCAGGCAAAGCAGAGGATGAGCAGGATAAAGAACACCGCATCGTAGCCGTACTGCTCCACCGGCAGCAGCTCCTTGAGCCGGATAAAGGAATAGAAGCAGAAGATCACGATGCCGGAGAACATCAGCAGGCCGCTGGCCTTCTGATAGCTGATGGTGCCGTTGCGCACCACCAGATAGATGGCATAAAATGTGACCAGCAGAAAGGACACCGGCATCACCAGCCGCCGCATGATCTGATAGTTGCTCGTCATGACCAGCAGTGTATATGGTATCAGCATCGCATACATCAGCCAGTCCTTCTTTTCAAAGCCGAGGGCACTGTAGATCTCGTGAACGGCGATCAGCGTAATGGCCGCGATGACCAGATTAAAGAGCAGGGTGTTGAAGGTGAACATCACGCCGATCAGTACGATGATGCCCACGATCGCAGTAATAACACGTGTTTTCATAGATTGGATCTCCTTTTCACCGGTCGGGTGCCGCGCCCCTCTGGATTAAGTTTGGCTCCGGCAAAGCCGCCGGGCCGTCCGGTCCCTGCACCGTGTGCAGGAGGTCTTGGGTTTTACAGTCCGCCAAACCGGCGGGAACGATGATTGAACTCCTCAATGGCAGCGTCCAGATCGCTGCGGGTGAAATCCGGCCACAGAACGTCCATTTCTACCAGCTCCGAGTAAGCTGCCTGCCAGAGCATGAAGTTGGACAGCCGCTTTTCTCCGCTGGGACGCAGGATAAAATCCGGGTCCTTCTGGCCAGCGGTATACATGGCATCGCTGAGCAGCTGTTCCGTGATCTCTTCGGGCTTTATCTCCCCTGCCGCCGCCTTTGCCGCAAGCTGCTGCGCCGCCCGCACGATCTCCGGGCGGCCGCCGTAGTTGATGGCAATGTTCAGGGTCATGCCGGTCTTGACCGAAGAATCTGCTTCCAGCTTGTTCATCAGCTGCTGCAGCTTTTTATCCAGCACCGTGCGGTCACCCATGAACTTGATGCGGATATTGCGGTTCTTGTAGTCAAAGCCCTTCAGCAGATATTCGCCGAACAGCCGCATGATGGCGTTGACCTCTTCCAGCGGACGCTTCCAGTTCTCGGTGGAAAACGCATAGAAGTACACCGACGAAACGCCCAGCTCATCGCAGTAATCTGCAATATCGCTGAACACCTCTGCGCCTTTTTTGTGCCCGGCAGTGCGGGGCAGGCCGCGGTTCTTTGCCCAACGGCCGTTGCCGTCCATGATGATGCCGATGGAAAGGCCCTCGGCAAATTCTTTAGGATGCGCCATTATTTCCTCCCGGCAGCAATGCCACCTTCAACAAAAGTGCCGCGCACTCTTCTTCAGCGCACGGCACCTCCAGTCTATTGCATCTGCGCAGATCAGACAGACATGATCTCCTTCTGCTTTTCTTCCACCGCAGCATCGATGTTCTTGATATACTTGTCGGTCAGCTTCTGGACATCCTCTTCCATGGTCTTCTGGCTGTCCTCGGTCAGCTCGCCGGCCTTCTTCATGGCCTTGGCCTTATCCATAGCCTCGCGGCGGATGTTGCGCACTGCCACCTTAGCCTCCTCGCCCAGCTTGGAAACTTCCTTTGCCAGCTGCTTGCGGCGCTCCTCGGTGGGAGCCGGGAAGTTCAGGCGGATGGTAGAGCCGTCATCAATGGGAGTGATACCCACATCGCTGGCCATGATGGCCTTGCTGATGGGGCGCAGCAGGGTGCGGTCCCACGGGGTAATGGTCAGGGTGCGTGCTTCGGCCACAGCCACGGATGCCACCTGCTGGATGGGGGTGGGGGCACCATAATAATCCACGCTGACCTTATCCAGCACAGCGGGATTTGCGCGGCCTGCGCGCACAGCGCCCAGTTCGCGGCCCAGATGTTCGACCGAGCTCTTCATCTTGTCTTCGTAAACCTTGGTGTTGCTGCTCATTGCGGTAGTCTCCTGTTCCTTTTTATCTTGGGGCTGCGCTGCAATGCGTCTGCCCTATAATGTATGTCGGCTGCAGGCGTTTCAGCCCTCGTAAACCAGTGTGCCCACATTCTCGCCCTGCACGGCACGGGCAATGTTGTCCGGGTCGGCCAGATCGAACACGAGGATGGGCAGCTTGTTGTCGCGGCACAGAGTGGCAGCAGTGCCATCCATAACAGCCAGCTGGTCTTCCAGCACCTTGGTAAAGGTGAGGGTATCATACTTCTTTGCGTCGGCGTACTTGTGGGGGTCCTTATCGTAGACGCCATCCACCATGGTAGCCTTGAACATCACATCGGCGCTCACTTCCACAGCGCGCAGAGCGGTTGCCGTATCCGTGGAGAAGAACGGGTTGCCGGTGCCGCCGCCGAACACGGCGATCTTGCCCTCATCCATGGCGCGCAGGGCATCCTTGCGGGTAAAGGGCTGTGCCACCTGTGGCATGGTGATGGAGGTGAACACCTCGGTGGGGACACCCAGCTGCTCCAGCTTGTCGGAGACAGCCAGTGCGTTCATCACGGTTGCCAGCATACCGATCTTATCGGCCAGTGTGCGCTCCATCTTGCCGCTGGAACGGCCGCGCCAGAAGTTGCCGCCGCCCACAACAATGCCGATCTGCACGCCCAGCTCGTGTGCTTTCTTCACGCCGCCGCAGATCGCGTCCATGGTGGGCTCATCAAAACCCGTGCCTTTTTCGCCGCCCAGTGCTTCGCCGCTGATCTTCAGAAGGATACGCTGATATTTCAATGCCATAATCCAAACACCACCTGTTTTTATCTTCCGTCAGGGCATAGGCATACCCTGGCATTTTTTACTATAGCTTATTTTACAATAAAACATCCATAAAGTAAACAGGAAATCTGCGCGGAAATCCGGAAGCTTTTATGAACGGCTGCGCAGACCGTGCAGCAGCTGCTTCATTTCGGGCGGAATGCGGCGGCTTTCCACCGCTTTCTGGATGGCTTTGTTGTGTGTCCACAGATCCAGCCGCTTTTCTGTGAGCCACGGCAGCGCGGCATCCGGCTGCTTTGCCAGTGCCGTGGCAAAATACCATGCCCGCATCATATTGATATAGTATTCCGTGCTGCGCACATCGGCCACCCATTCCAGATATTCCGGCCGGAATGCATCATCCAGATAATAGCGCATCAGCATCTCCATGCCATAGCGCACGGTGTACACCTCGCCCGAATCCAGCCAGCGGCGAATGGGCACCAGCAGTTTCTTCTTGTGCTTTGCAAACACTTTGGGGCAAAAGCAGTCACAGGTGGCCCAGTTGTTGATGTAGGGCAGGAACGCTTCCGTTTCAGCCAGCGCCCTGTCGTAGTCCCGGATAAGTTCGATCAGAAACGCGTGGAGGTTGTTCTCTTCGTAGTATCCATGCGGCAGGGCCTGTAAAAACACCTCTGCCTGCGCTGTGCCCGCGAGCTGTTTTGCCAGCCTGCGCAGAGCCGGAACGCGCACGCCAATCACCGTTTCCGGCGGCACGGTGGGCATCAACGCACTGTGAAAGGTGCGGTATGCTTCATCCTGCAAGGCAAACAGCTGCGCACGAATGATCTCTGCTTCCGGCTCCATCCTCTCTCCCTCCGTTCTTTTCTATTGTAGCAGAGCCGTATGGAAAAGCAAGGCCGTTCCGGCATTCTTTTCCGGTGCTTTAAGGAACACACAAAAATTGGGCTGGACATTTGTGCCGGAACATGCTATAATATCGTTCGTAAATGCGGGCATCGTACATCGGCTAGTATATCAGCCTTCCAAGCTGAGGAGGTGGGTTCGATTCCCATTGCCCGCTCCATGCAAAAAAGCGCCGTGGCCTTTTGGGTCACGGTGCTTTTGTTTTGCTTTATCGGTCCCACTTATCGCACAGGGCATTGATCTGGTCGGCAAACCTGGCAAGGTCTTTGTTTGCGCCGCCCTCGTTGTGCTCGATGACCCGCAGCAGGCGCTTGCCGGCGCTGACCAGCCGCTGGAACACACTGGCGGCACGGCTCTGGCCTTCATTCGCCTTGTGCTCAATGCGGGCTCTCGTGCCCTCCTGCAGGCAGACGGCCCCTTCGGCTCCGATGGCCCACTGTGCGCCGTTGTAGGGTGCGCAGGCAGTGAAGCCCTGTTCCGTCAAGGTCTGCACAAAGTGGTCCTCGGTCTCATCTTCGCCGTGCATCACGAACACACGCTTTGGTTTCTGCTCAAAGGAGTTCACCCACCGCAGCAGACCTTCTCTGTCCGCATGGCCGGACATGCCGGTGAGCTGGCACAGCTCTGCCTGCACCTCAATGGGTTCACCGAACAGCTTTACCGTCGTGGCACCTTCCAGCAGGGTGCGGCCCAGCGTGCCCACCGCCTGATAGCCCACGAACAGAATGGTGCACTCCGGCCGCCACAGATTATGCTTGAGGTGGTGACGGATGCGGCCCGCTTCGCACATGCCGCTGGCCGAGAGGATGACCTTTGGCACGCGGTCTGCATTGATCATGCGGGATTCATCGCTGGTCACCGTGACGCGCAGACCCGGGAAGGTAATCGGATCAATGCCGTTTTCCAGCAGAGCGCGGGTGTCCGCATCAAAGCAGTCCGGGTCGGTATCTTTAAAGATGCGGGTCGCCTCGATGGCAAGCGGGCTGTCAATGTACACCGGGAAGTTGCCGTGCCCCTTCACAAGGCCCTTTTCCTTGATCTCACGGATAAAGTAGAGCATCTCCTGCGTGCGGCCCACCGCAAAGCTGGGAATGACCACATTGCCGCCCCGGTCAAAGGTTCGCTGCAGGATCTTCGTCAGCTCGCTCACATAGTCCGGCTTCGGGCCGTGGCTGCGGTCGCCGTAGGTAGATTCCATAAAGGCGTAGTCCGCCTCTTTGATGTAAGCAGGATCCTTGATGATGGGCTGATCCAGATTGCCGATATCACCGGAGAATACCAGCTTGGTCGTGGTCTCACCCTCGGTGATCCAAAGCTCTATGCTGGCCGAGCCAAGCAGATGGCCCACATCCACAAAGCGGGCTTCAATGCCCGGTGCAAGCTGGAAGCGCTGCTCATAGGCCTTGCCCACAAACAGCTTCATGGCTGCTTCAGCATCCTGCACAGTATACATCGGTTCCACCGGTTCTGCGCCGGAGCGCTGGCCCTTGCGGTTTTTCCACTCCGCTTCAAATTCCTGAATGTGGGCCGAGTCCCGCAGCATGATGCCGCACAGCTCCACCGTGGGGTTCGTGGCATAGATCTTGCCGCGGAAGCCGTTGCGCACCAGCAGCGGCAGCATACCGGTATGGTCGATGTGTGCATGGGTGGCCAGCACCCAGTCGATCTCGCCGGGTGCCACCGGGATGGGCTGGTTCTCGTATACGTCCTTGCCCTGCTCCATGCCGCAGTCGATCAAAAAGCGCTGTCCAGCCGCTTCGATCAAAGTGCAGCTGCCGGTGACCTCATGGTTCGCGCCCAGAAATGTGATCTTCATAAAAACACCTCCGGCTTTATTTCTTCTGTACCCTTAGTATAGCATATTTTAAAGGTACACGCCGCACAAATCGCATGGCTTTTCTCAGGCATTCTGCCGAAAGGTTGAAAAAATTTTTATACAATCTTGACAAACCACCCCTTTCTGTTATAAACTTAAACTTGTATGACGTTCGTTCGTATTTTATGAGTTTTAATAATAGAGAGGTTGAATTTTATGGTTCGTAACGATTTGCGCAACGTTGCCATTATCGCTCACGTTGACCACGGCAAGACTACCCTGGTGGATGCAATGCTGCGTCAGAGCGGCGCATTCCGCGATAATCAGGTCGTGGCTGAGCGCGTCATGGACAGCGGCGATATCGAGCGTGAGCGCGGCATTACCATTCTGGCCAAGAACTGCTCCTGCACCTACAAGGGTGTCAAGATCAATATTGTCGATACTCCGGGCCATGCCGACTTTGGCGGCGAGGTGGAGCGCGTGCTGAAGATGGTCAACGGCGTTCTGCTGCTGGTGGATGCCGCCGAAGGCTGCATGCCCCAGACCCGTTTTGTGCTGCAGAAGGCTCTGCAGCAGAACCTGAGCCTGGTGGTAGCCATCAACAAGATCGACCGTCCCGATGCCCGCATCAAGGAAGTCATCGACGAAGTTCTGTACCTGCTGATGGATCTGGGTGCTACCGATGAACAGCTGGACTGCCCCATGCTGTTCTGCTGCGGCCGTGATGGCACCGCAAGCCTGGACCCGGATGTGCCCGGCACCGACCTGATCCCCCTGTTCGATACTCTGCTGAGCACCATCAAGCCGCCTGAGGGCGACCCCGAGGCTCCCTTCCAGATGCTGGTGTCCTCTGTGGACTACAACGACTTCGTGGGCCGCATCGGCATTGGCCGCATCCAGAACGGCGTTGCCAAGGTGGGCGAGGAAGTTGTCGTCTGTGACTGGCACAATCAGGATCTGAAGATGCGCGGCCGTCTGACCAAGCTGTACGACTTTCAGGCCAATGGCCGTCAGCCGTGCGATAACATCACCGCCGGCGATATCGTGGCATTCTCCGGCCTGCCCGACGTGACCATCGGCAACACCCTGTGCAGCCCCTCCAACGTGGAGCCACTGCCCTTCGTGAAGATCAACGATCCTACCGTTGAAATGACCTTCTCTGTCAATGACAGCCCGCTGGCCGGCCGTGAGGGTAAGTATGTTACCAGCCGTCAGATCCGTGACCGTTTGCAGAAGGAACTGCTGAAGGATGTCGCTTTGAAGGTGGAGGATTCTGCCACCACCGATTCCTTCCGCGTTATGGGCCGTGGTGAGATGCACCTGTCCATCCTGATCGAGACCATGCGCCGTGAAGGTTATGAGCTGCAGGTCTCTCCCCCGCACGTTCTGACTAAGGTCATCGACGGCAAGACCTATGAGCCTATGGAGCATGTCGTCATCGATGTGCCCACCCAGTATCAGGGCGCTGTCATGACCGGCCTGGGCCAGCGCAAGGCTATCCTGCAGCAGATGGAATCTCTGGGCACCGACCGTGTGCGTCTGGAGTTCCGTATGCCCAGCCGCGGCCTGTTCGGCTACCGCAACCAGTTCCTGACCGATACCCACGGCGAAGGCATCATCAACCAGATCTTCGACGGTTACGATGTCTGGGCTGGCATGATCGCTAACCGCTCCACCGGTTCTCTGGTCAGCTTTGAGACCGGCGAGGCTGTCACCTACGGTCTGTTCAATGCTCAGCAGCGCGGCACCCTTCTGGTGGGCGCTGGTGAAAAGGTCTACGAGGGCATGGTCATTGGCTACACCGCTTCCGGCGAGGATGTGGATGTCAACGTCTGCAAGACCAAGCACCTGACCAATACCCGTGCATCCGGCTCCGATGATGCTCTGCGCCTGATCCCCATTAGCAAGCTCAGTCTGGAAGGCTGCCTGGAATTCTTGGCACAGGACGAGCTGCTGGAGGTCACCCCCGAGAATCTGCGCATCCGCAAGCAGATCCTGAACCACGAGCAGCGCATGAAGGCCAAGAGCAAGCTGAAATAAGATTTTCCTTCTTTTTATACGATGTACTTTACCGTCCTGCAGCGTTTCAAAACACTGCAGGACGGTTTTGTTTTGCCAAAAATGATCCATTTTTTAAAAAAGGCTTGCAAAAGGCATTCTTATGCGGTATAATATCTTTCGCAGTCACAAATGTGATTTGCCTCTTTAGCTCAGTCGGTTAGAGCACCTGACTGTTAATCAGGGTGTCGCCTGTTCGAGTCAGGCAAGAGGCGCCAGAAGAAAAGGCAATGTTCCACGGAACATTGCCTTTTTTGTTTGTCCCATACTACACCCTTTTTCTGTACAGCCATGCAGTCGTGTTTCTCCTCTGTTTTTGGGCTTCTCTGTCCCAAAAACACAGCATCCATGCGAAAAAAGCATCAAGCATAATGATTTCTTAAAATTTGACTACTTGAAGAAGATGTCACATTGTGGTATACTGCTTATAAGCTTTGGGAATTTGTATCTGTTTTTCCAAAGTCCGGCACACAGATCAAAGGGTAGGTGCTCCCTTCTTTTGATAGCAGCCGACCGGTGTTTTGTCATGGTTTTCCGCAGGACAGGACAAAACACCGGTCTCTGTGCTGTTGTTTCAGGCTCCGGCTCTTTTCACGTTGTCAGATCTGCGGCAGGCCGCTTCTTCAAAACGCCTGCCGCTGTTTGAATAAATTTGTATATGATCAAAGGAAGCATCTATGCGTTATACCTATGTCCGGCAGCACGACACCACTGACTGTGCGGCTGCCTGCCTCGCAATGGTGTGCCTCCATTACAAAAAGGAAGTTACCATCACCCGCCTGCGCGATATGATGGGTACCGACCTGAAAGGCACGAACCTTGTTGGTTTGCAGAAAGCCGCTAATGAGTTGGGTTTCACCACTGCAGCGGTTCGCGTAGACCGTGAAAATTTCCTCAGCGATTTCTCGCTGCCCTGCATTGCGCAGGTCATCACCGATCAGGGTCTGGCCCACTTTGTGGTCGTCTTTAAAAAGACCACCATCAAAGATGACGGTGAGCGTCGTCGGCACATGCTGAAAGAAGCCGAATCCGCCAAGGAAGATGAGAAGAACGGCAGAAAACACAAGTGCAAGGATTATGTCGTGATCGGCGACCCCGGCAGTGAGCTGAAAAAGATCTCTCTGGATGAGTTCTACAAGAACTTTACCGGTGTTCTGCTGCTGATGAACCCCACCTCGGAGTTCAAGGGCGGTAAGATCGAAAAGGGCGGCATGTTCAAGCGTTACATCGACCTGTTGCTGCCCCAGAAAAAACTCTTTGCCTATGCGATCCTGAGTTCTCTGATCGTTACGATCCTGGGCATCGCCTCCTCCATGTTCAACAAGATCCTGATGGACGAGGTCTTGCCATATGGCTTGGACAATCTGCTGGTCACACTGATTCTCGTGTTCAGCATGGTCAGCATCACCAATACGCTGGTGGGCTTTGTCCGTCAGTGGGTTCTGATCCACCTATCCATCAAGATCGATATTCCGCTGATGCTGGGCTACTTCGGGCATATCTTCCATCTGCCCATGAAGTTCTTTGCCACCCGCAAGACTGGTGATATCACCACCCGTTATTCGGATGCAAACACCATCAAATCCATCTTCACCAGCATTGCGCTGAGTCTGATCATGGATATCTCGATGGCCATTATCACCGGTATCATCCTGTTCCGCATGAATGCGATGCTCTTCTCGATCTCGCTGTTCATGGCTCTGGTCAGCATTCTGCTGGTGCTGATCTACAAGCAGCCTTACAAAAAGATCAACGAAGAAACCATGGTGCAGTCCGCTGCACTGAACAGCCAGATGATCGAAAGCCTGCGCGGCATTGAGACGGTCAAGTGCAACGCCAACGAGGATACCGAAATGGAGAACCTCGAGCGTGAGTACATCAAGAGCCTGAAGATCAGCCTGCGCTCCAGCAAGATCAGTACCACGCAGGGCCTGATTTCCTCCTTCATTTCCACCGGTTTCAGCATGCTGACCACCTATGTGGGTATCAGTCAGGTTCTGAAGGGTGAGATGACACTGGGCGGATTCATGGCCTTCAGCACACTGTCCTCTTACTTTACTTCCCCGCTGAGCAACCTGATCGGTCTGCAGATGCAGATTCAGGAGGCCAGCATTTCCATGAAGCGTCTGGGCGAGATCATGGATTATCCCTCCGAGACGGTCGGCGACGAAGACCGCACCGATCTGGACAAGGTGGAGGGCGATATCGAGTTCAAGGATGTCACTTTCCGTTATGGCAACCGTGCCCCTGCACTGGATCACATCAGCTTTACCATTCCGGCCGGTAAAAAGGTCGCACTGGTGGGCAGCAGCGGCAGCGGCAAATCCACGATCACCAAGCTTCTGCTCAAGTATTATGAGCCGGAAGATGGCGAGATCGACTTGAACGGTGTGAATCTGGCTGAATACACCAATGACTCTGTCCGCCGCGCAATTTCTTATGTGCCGCAGAACGTTGAGCTGTTCAGCAAGACCATTTATGATAACATCCGCGTTTCCCGTATGGACGCTACGATGGACGAAGTCAAGGAAGCTGCCAAGAAAGCAGATGCACACGACTTTATCCGCCACCTGCCCCTGCAATATAACACCTATCTGGAGGAAGCAGGCAATGGCCTGTCCGGCGGTGAAAAGCAGCGCATTGCGCTGGCACGCGCTTTCCTGAAGGATTCCAACCTCTACATTCTGGATGAATCCACCAGTAATCTGGACTTTGCTACGGAAAATCTGATCTTCAACATGATCTACGATCAGCTTGCAGATCGTTCCATGCTGATCGTGGCGCACCGCCTGTCCACCGTTCGTGACTGTGATCTGATCCTTGTGATGGATCACGGCCAGATCGTGGAACGCGGCACCCATGAGGAGCTGCTTGCCAAGGAAGGCAAGTACTACGAGCTTTGGAACATGCAGCAGGGTATCTACCGCAGCAAAAAGGCAGAGCCCAAGCAGTCTGTTATGCAGGCCGTGGTGGAAGAGGATGACGACGGTGAGTCGATCACCTATTGATGTGTTGCAGCCGGGTGCGCACCCGGTTACATATGAAAGGGAGTAATTCTTGATGGATAGCTTGGTTTGACATAGTTTTGCTGTGTCAGATAAAAAAGAGCTAGAAAGACTTTCTGTTTAGTAGAAGTAGATGGTGTTATCCTGAACAGGCCCCGCCTGCTCAGGTAACTATGCCTCACTATGGTGTGCCCGGAGGCAAAATGCCTCCGGGCACATTTTATTTGCAAGATCCCTATTACTTTTATAAGTAGTAGGCGATCGGGAGCGGAGAGGAAGCTGCTCTCTGCAGCGGTTTTCTCCCCTTTCTCGATTGCCTATTACTGCCTCTTCTGAGGTAAATCTGAAAAGGAACCGAGGTATTCAACATGAAAGAGATCAAAGTAGCCGAGAACAAGACCCTGAAGCTCACCAATGTGCTCTCCCGTGAGATTCATCCGGAAGAGATGGCCAGTCTGCCCGTAGTGCTGACCCAGATGCACAACTTTATCAAGAGCAACAACGCACAGCCCATTGGCCCCATTGTGCAGGCCATGGTGGTTGGTGAGGACCGTCAGATGCACCTGTACATGATGCAGCAGGCTACCCAGTTCATCGGCCAGATGGAGCAGGACTACCATATGGATGCTATTCTGCGCGTGAAGAACTGCCTGTATGCCCACTACACCGGCCCCATGCCCGAAAGCCAGCTGGCTTCCTACAAGCTGCAGGTCCACGCTTTTGAGAATGAGCAGAAACTGACCGGCACCTCCTATACCATCTATGTCAATCAGGATGAGGATGATGCCGTGGTCGATGTCTTTATGGAGACCAAGTAATTATGACGATTAAAGTTCAGAACCTTTCGGATCTGCAGGACCGCCGCATCATGATGGAAAAAAAGCTGCCGCCTTATGGCTACGCTTTTGTCATTCTGGTGGGCATCTTCATGCTGTTTCTGGTGGTGTGGAGCACCCATACCAACCGCATTTATGTCAGCCAGAACGCAGGCACCGTTCAGGCCAGCAATAAAACCTATATCATGTCCAGCTATTCCGGCTCCATTACCGAGATGTATATTTCGGAGGGCAGCTATGTGAACGAGGGCGACCTCGTGGCACACATCAAGAGCACGGATATCGACATGCAGCAGGATAACCTGGAAAGCCAGCTCAAGATCTACCAGACCCAGCTGGACCAGTACAACAAGCTGCTGCAGTGCGTGCAGGATGATACCAACTACTTCAGCGAGACAAACCCCGAAGATCAGCCCTACTACTATCAGTACGAAACCTACAAGAGCCAGGTCTCCCAGAAGACCTTTGATGCCACGGCCTATCAGGCTGCCGGTTACTCCGATGCTCAGATCAAGACCATGATGGAGCAGAGCCAGAGCGAAGTAGAAGCTCTGTATTACTCCACCATGCAGTCCATCTCCCAGAGCATTACCAGCGCACAGAGCAACGTGGACAACATTCAGGCTCAGCTCGATGCCTTGAACACCGGTGCCAACGATTACTACATCTACGCCCCAACCTCCGGTGTGATCCACATGGATACTCCTTACAAAGAGGGCATGGTGCTGAGCGCAGGCTCCCCGCTGGCCACTGTTGCCAGCGAGAACGACGATCTGGAGATCGTTGCCATGGTCACCGTGAATGACCGCCCGCTGCTTCATGTGGGTGACTCGTGCAAGATCGCTATTACCGGCCTTTCGGAGTATTCCTATGGCACCCTGACCGGCACTGTAACGGCCATTGACAGTGACGTGACGGCCAGCTCCAACGCTTCCTACTATAAGATGACCATTAAGCCCGATGCCACTTATGTGGTGAGCCGCAGCGGCGACAAGGTGGATCTTTCCAACGGCATGAGCGTTACTGCCCGTGTGGAGTACGATCAGGTCACCTATTTCGAGTACGCAATGGAAGCCCTGGGCGTTCTGTTCCGCTAAACCGGAGCTGTGCTGACTGCCAGCCGCCGTTATATCACCCAAAGAGGTACACTTACTATGAAATCAACCGCAAAAAAACTGGCCGTCTGTGCGGCAGCGCTCTGCCTGCTGGCCTGCGGCACAGCTGTGTCTGCGGCCGCAGCAAGCCCTGTCTCCGGCCTTACCCTGAGCGGCGTTGCCATGCCGTGGGATCAGGACGTGCCTGCCGAAAGCATTGAGGCCGGCAGCTATACCGCCAACATGCTGCTGGGTTCCTCTCAGCAGCTGTCTCCTGTGGTGCGTCCGCGCAACTCTACCGACTCGGTTGTCTTTATCTCGGACGATACTTCCATCCTGACCGTGAGCAACTCCGGTGTCGTGCAGGCTGTGGGCGTAGGCACCACCCGCATCACCGCTGCCGCAGGCAACCAGATCTGTGCCTACACCATCGTTGTCTCCATGGATTCTTCCATGATCGTTACTGAGATGGACCTTTCCCTTTCCTCCAACACCATTTATGTTGGCAACTCGGTCTCGGCACAGCTGCAGGTGCGGCCTACTTCGGCTTCCAACTATGCCACCGTCACCCTGACCTCTTCCAATGAGAAGGTCGCCACGGTGAACAATTTCGGCCGTGTTACCGGCATTGCCCCCGGCACCGCCACCATTACCGCTACCTGCGGTTCGGTGACTGCTACCACCAATGTCACGGTCATGAGTATTCCCAACTCCGGCACCGGCACCGGCACCACCAGCGCTGGTTCTTCCAACAGCGGTCAGGTCGTCACGGTGAATCCTTCCTACGTTGTGCTCAAGCCCGGTGCCACCCGCACCCTGACCGCCAGTGTCAAGCCTTCTTCCGCTTCCCAGAAGTTCACCTATAAGTCCGCCAACAGCAACATTGCCACGGTCAGCCCCAGCGGCGTGATCACGGCTGTGGGCACCGGCGCTACTTCCATTACCGTTTCCAATGGCACTGCATCCGCCATGGTCACGGTCATCGTCAACCGTTCGGCTGCATCTTCTTCCGATAATTCTTCGGACAGCAGCTCCACCGAACCGGATAACGATACTCCCATCGAGATCGATCCCGTTGTGCAGGCCATTCAGGACAGTGAGGACAACGAGATCGTTTTCACACAGGCCGAGGTGCCTACCGTGACCGGTGATATCCTCAATGCGCTGCGCACCACCGGCAAGACCCTGTGCGTGGTGGGCGATGGCTACACCATGCAGATTGCAGGCAGCGGTGTCAAGAGCACCACCAGTGAGCTGGACACCATGCTCATCCTGACTGAGTCCGATCAGGGCATCGAGTTCGAGCTGGACAAGGGCAAGGCTCTTCCCTGCTCGGTGCGCATCGATCTGGATGTGAGCACCTATACCCGCCTGTATCTGTACAACGCCGTCTCCAACAAGTGGCAGTACCTGAACAGCTACACCGACGGCATCATCACTGCCGATACTGCAGGCCGTTATCTGCTGACCAACCAGAACCTGAAATTTGCCAATATCAACTGGACCTTCTTCATTGCCGGTGGTGTTGTAGTGGTTCTGATCGGCATTGCATATGTTGTGCTGAAAAAGCGCTACTGGTTCTGGTAATTTTCAAAACCACTCTTTCATGAAACAGCAAGACCCTCTCTGAGTGTGATATGCTCCCCCTAGAGTAGACAGAGTAAAACAAAAACTCTGCGTACTCTGGGGGTATTTTCATGTCAAGGAAGAACAATCACTTTTGCACAAAAAATTCGCCGTCTCCTTGTGGAAACGGCGAACAAAAACTGATATTATTTCTCTGTCTACTTGACGGAGCGCACTTCAATGGAACGCCTGGACTTTGTTTGCGTTATGATGTCTGCCTTCGTTACTTTTCAATGGGCTGCGAGGGCTTCCAGTCCTTGTAGTTCTCGTAGCGGCTCTCGCGGATCTTGGTGTGGGACCAGATCTCGTCCGCCGTGGGCTGCCAGTTGGCCGCATAGTTCTTGCACTTCTCGCACAGGTGCTCCACGCTTTCCGGGGACTGCAGGTCGGTGCTGTGGGCACCAGTCTCGTGCACCATCTTCTGCAGCAGTTCGGGGTTTTCCAGCATCGGGCAGGGACGCAGATGGTTCTTGTTGAAGGGCTGGCCGTTGTGATAAGCCATGAACAGCGGGCTGTGCAGGATCTCCAGGATGCTCTGGTCGTGGATGTTGGCGTTGGAATAGTGGATGAACACGCACGGCTCTGCGTCACCGGCAGAGTTGATGTGGAAGTAGTTGCGTCCGCCGGCAATACAGCCGCCCACAAACTCACCGTCGTTCTGGAAATCCATCGGGTAGAACGGGATATCGCACTCTTCCGAGCGCAGATAGCGGATGCGGTCGATCATATATTTGCGCTGCTCCGGGGTAGGCATCAGTTCCGGTGCTGCCTCGTTGCCCACGGGCATGTAGTGGAAGTAGAAGCCGAAGTGTGCGCCCTTCTCACACAGGAAACGCATGAACTCATCGTTGGTAACAGCTTCGATATTATCGCGGGTGTAGCAGATGGACGTGCCGAACACGATGCCGTGCTCCTTGAGCAGATCCATAGCATGCATAACAGCGGCATAGTGCCCCTCACCGCGGCGGGCATCGTTGGTCTCCGGGGTGCCCTCGATGGACAGCATGAAGGCAATGTTGCCCAGACGCACCACCTCTTTGCAGAAGGGCTCATCGATGAGGGTGGAGTTGGTGTAGATGGCAAACTGCACATCATTGTGCTTCTCGGCCAGCTTGAGGATATCAGCCTTACGCACCAGCGGCTCGCCGCCGGTCAGCATGTACAGGTACACGCCCAGCTCCTTGCCCTCGGTAACGATCTTGTCCATATCCTCAAAGCTGAGGTTATTCTTGTGACCATACTCGCCGGCCCAGCAGCCCACGCAGTGCATATTGCAGGCGGAAGTGGGGTCGAACAGGATCAGCCAGGGGATGTTGCACTGGTACTTCACACGGTTCTCGCGGATGGTCTTGGTGCCGCGGAAGAAAGCCTCGTAGCCCAGATTCAGCGCCATGGTGCGGGCCACATTGGGGTCGGTCTGATCCAGCACACAGTTGATGAGCTTGGACCACTTGCTGTCGGGGTCGGTCAGGGTCTGTCTGGCGTGTTCGTAGGCTTCAGCGCTGAACGAACTGCCATAGAACTGCTTTGCGACATCCACCAGTTGTCCCACGGTTTTCTGACGGTCTTTATCGGCATGAGAAAGCACCACGTCCACCATTTTACCAACGGCAGCACGCTGCATTTTATGAGTCAGGCTCTCAACAGAAGTATTCATTATCCTTTTCCTCCAAACGGTATTTTTCGGAGATCTCTTTTTCTATTTCTATGCCATTACTCTACCATTTTATCCCACAAGTTGCCATAAACAGAAAAAGCGCCGTGATAGAAAACCCATCACGGCGCGGATTATGATAAAATTTTGTCGCTCTTCCGGTTCAACCGTCCTGTTCCAGATGGATCTTATTGCTGGCAAGGCGGCATAACGCGCGGCGCAGATCGCCCTGCAGCATCCGTCCCGTACGTTCTACCATCACAGCAGGATCCGTTTTCATATCCCGGCGGATCCATTCCAGCACCACGCCCACCAGCGCATATTTGTAAAAATCCACCACAAACTGCTTGTCATCGTCCTGCACGGTGATGTCGCGGCATTCGCGATCCGCAAATTCCTTCAGCATAGGGTCCAGAAGCTTGTACAGATACTGCTCCACCTGTTCACGACCCACAGAGCGGTATACGTTCAGTACCAGTGCTTTGTTATCCCGGATCTGGTGCAGGATGTCCAGAAATGCTTCGGTCCATGTATCAAAGCTCTGGCGGCCTTCCATCGTCTTGGCCGCATCTTCCATCAGGATCCAATCCACCAGATCGTAAATATCCTTAAAGTGGTAGTAGAAGGTCATGCGGTTCACGCCGCAGTCCTCGGTGATATCGTTGATCGTGATCTTATTGAGGGGCTTTTCCAGCAGCAGCTTTTTCAGCGATGCTTCCAGTGCCCGCTTCGTTGTTTGTGACACAAAGACCTTCCTTTCCCGACCGTAGAAATTTTTCCCGCTGCGTACGGCGATTGGCAGCTTCGTACATTATAATACCGCAAAAGCCATCCCGATTGCAAGCATTGATTCTGTCCATTTTGTAAACAAAGAACGACTTCCTGCGTTTTCACTCCGGCAGTTTCTCGTTTCAAAAGCCGTTTCTCAGCCCCCCAAACCCCTTCCGGCGGTGCGCAATGCCTGCAAAAGCGGCTTCTTCCGGCAAAAAAGCGGAAAAGGCCCTTGATTTTATATTCCTCTACGCTTAGAATGGGAGCAGACGGCTGTGATTGAAGTGCCGTTTTGAGGGAGGGTACAAACTATGATGGATACCATTGGTTTTCTGGGCTGCGGCAACATGGGTGGAGCCATCGCCCGTGCCGTTTGCAAAGCTGTTGACCCTAAGAAAGTTTTTCTGGCAAACCGCACTGTGGCCAAGGCACAGGCACTGGCCAAAGAACTGGGCTGCAAAACAGCCACCAATGCCGAGGTGGCCGGTGACTGCGACCTGATCTTTCTGGCGGTAAAGCCCCAGATGATGGAAGCTCTGCTCCAGCCGCTCAAGTTCACCTTTGACGAGCGCCCCAGCCGTTTTGTGCTGTGCAGCATGGCGGCGGGCCTTTCGATCGCCCGCATTCAGGAGATGGCCGGTGAGGACTTTCCTGTGATCCGCATCATGCCCAACACCCCGGCTTCTGTGGGCGAGGGTATGATCCAGTACTGTTCCAGCAATGTCACCGCTGAGGAAGAAGAAGCCTTCCTCAGGATCATGGCTCCTGCGGGCCGTCTGGACGCCGTGCCGGAAAGTCTGATCGATGCCGCCAGCTGCGTTTCCGGCTGCGGCCCGGCATGGGTGTACCAGTTTATTGAGGCTCTGGCCGACGGCGGCGTGGCCTGCGGCCTGCCCCGCGCCAAAGCGCAGGAATATGCCGCGCAGATGGTTCTGGGCAGCGCAAAGCTGGTGCTGGAAAGCGGAAAGCATCCCGGCGAACTCAAGGATGCTGTGTGCAGCCCCGGCGGCAGCACCATTCAGGGCGTGCGCGTGCTGGAAGAGCACGGCCTGCGCGGTGCGGTGATGGATGCCGTGATCGCCTCGTACAATAAGACAAAGGAAATGGGAAAGGGTTAAGGATATCATGCGCATCGTTGTAAAAGTAGGCACTTCTACTCTGGCATACGCCACCGGACGGCTGAACATCCGCCACACGGAACAGCTGGTCAAGGTGCTCAGCGACCTGAAAAACGAGGGCCATGAGGTCATTCTGGTGTCCTCCGGTGCCATTGGCATGGGCGTGGGCAAGCTCTCACTGCCAACCCGCCCAAAGGACACCACCACCAAGCAGGCCTGCGCCGCTGTGGGCCAGTGTGAGCTGATGTACACCTACGACCGGCTGTTCAACGCCTACAATCACACCGTGGCGCAGATCCTGCTCACCGGCGTGGACGTGGAGCACACCGAACGCCGCGTGAACTTTCAGAACACCCTGTCCCGCCTGCTGGAGCTGGGTGCCCTGCCCATCATCAACGAAAACGACACCGTTGCCACCGATGAGATCACCTCCATTGGCGACAACGACACGCTGGCGGCCATCGTGGCCTGCTGCGCCAAGGCTGACATGTTGGTGCTGCTGAGTGACATCGACGGCCTGTACACCGCCAATCCCCACACCCACACGGATGCAAAGCTCATCCCGCTGGTGGAGGAGATCACCCCCGAGGTGATGGCTCTGGCCGATGGTGCCGGTTCGGCCCTTGGCACCGGCGGCATGGCCACCAAACTGCGCGCTGCCCGCATGGTAACGGGCAGCGGTGCCGATATGGTCATTGCCAACGGCGCACACCCGGAGCTTTTGTACGACATTGCCGCAGGCAGATCCGCAGGCACCCGCTTTGCGGCCCGCAAGGAGGACTGAACACATGACCACACAGGAAATTCTGGAAGCCGCCCGCAGCGCCAAAAGTGCCCTTGCGCTGGCCGATAACACCGCCCGCAACGCGGCCCTGCTGGGCATGGCGGACGCTTTATGCGATGCGCAGAACCAGTCTGCCATCCTTGCCGCCAACGCCGAGGACATGGCTGCTGCCAAAGGGCACATCAGCGATGTGATGCTGGATCGTCTGGCCCTGACCGTTCCGCGCATCGAAGCCATGGCGCAGGGCATCCGCGAGGTTGCCGCTCTGCCCGACCCGGTGGGCCGGGTGCTGAACCGGGTGGAGCGCCCCAACGGCCTCGTCATTGAAAAGACGGCTGTGCCCATGGGCGTAATCGCCATTATCTACGAGAGCCGCCCCAATGTGACCAGCGATGCCGCTGCCCTTGCCATCAAAAGCGGCAACGCCTGCATCCTGCGCTGCGGCAAGGAGGCCTGGCGCAGTGCCAACGCCATCGTCACCGTTCTGCGGCAGGGCCTGAAAAAGGCCGGTCTGCCCGAGACTTCGGTCTGCCTGATCGAGGACACCACACACGCTTCTGCCAATGCTCTGATGACCGCTGTAGGCTATGTGGATCTGCTGATCCCGCGCGGCGGTGCCGGGCTGATCCGTGCCTGCGTTCAGAACGCCAAGGTCCCCTGCATCCAGACCGGCACCGGCATCTGCCATGTGTACGTAGACGACACCGCCGATCTGGACAAAGCTCTGGACATCATCGAGAACGCAAAAGCCAGCCGCCCCAGCGTGTGCAACGCCGAGGAGGTGTGCCTTGTGCACTCTGCCATTGCCGGGCAGTTCCTGCCCCGTCTGGCCCAGCGCCTTGGCCCGGACCGCGCGGCAAAGGGCCTGCACCCGGTGGAGCTGCGGCTGGATAAGCGCGCAGCCGCCATCATCTCCGGCACCCCTGCCGGAGAAAAGGACTTTGACACCGAATTTCTGGACTACATCCTCGCGGTCAAGGTCGTGGACAGCGTGGAGGAGGCCATCGGGCATATTGCTGAGCACTCCACCGGCCACAGCGAGGCCATCCTGACCCAGACACAGGCCCATGCCGACCTGTTCACTGCCGCAGTGGACAGCGCCGCCGTGTATGTGAACTGTTCCACCCGCTTTACGGATGGCGGTGAATTCGGCCTTGGGTGCGAAATGGGCATTTCCACCCAGAAACTCCACGCCCGTGGCCCCATGGGACTGGCCGAGCTGTGCAGCTACAAGTATATCATCCACGGCAATGGTCAGATTCGCTAAAGCCCGCTGAACCCACCTTTCCAGTGCGGAAATCGGGAGTGAGCGTTTTCTCCATAATATTCATAATTTAGAAACGAAACTGAAAAGCTTTTTCCGAAACAGGCTGGTGCGATTTGCGCCAGCCTGTTTTTTTGTTTTATTCCCATGGAATGTTCTTTCAATAAAGACAAAAAGCTGAATTATGTTTTCAATCTGCCTTTCCTATTCGCTCACTGATATAGATGATTGTATCCCAGTTTTCTCCAATTCTTACAAAGCAATAATCTCACTTTCTCTATTTTATCTGGTAAAAAGTATAAAAAACTCTTGACAAGCACGGTTTTGTTGCGGTAAAACTATATTGGAAATTTTGATAACGATTTCACGGTGTTTCATTTTCCGTCTATGAATTGTTCACCGTATACAGTACTATACTGACAGCAAAGGAGAGAGTACTATGACGATTGCCATTCTTGCACACGATTCCCGCAAAGAGCTTGCACTGCAGTTCTGCACTGCTTACAGCGCCATTTTGTCCAAAAACACAATCATCGCTACCGGTACCACCGGACGGATGCTGGCGCAGACTACCGGCCTGCCCGTGCACTGTTATCTCTCCGGGCGCTTGGGCGGTGTGCAGCAGATCACTTCCCGCATTGCGTGCAACGAAGTGGATCTGGTGTTGTTCTTCCGTGACCCGCTGAAAGCGGATGCCGCCAGCATCACCGAGCAGAATCTGCTCCGCCTGTGCGATATGCACAGCGTACCCATTGCCACCAACATTGCCACCGCCGAGGTCTTGCTGCGCGGTATGGATCAGGGCGACCTGGACTACCGCGAGGGGATGCATCCCGCTCTTGTGGAGCCAATGCCCACCGTGCAGCGCCACGCCGTGTGATGAATCGTGTATAGAGTATCGGGAAAGAGACAACGCCGCAGGAAACTTCCTGCGGCGTTGTTGTTTTTTGTTTTGCTTTTATTTCAGGAATGCCTGCAGCTTTTCCAGCCGGCGGACGGCTTCGTCCAGCACATCGGTGCCGCGGGCAAAGTGCATCCGGATCAGATGGTTCACCGGCTCCCGGAAGAAGCTGGAGCCAGGCACAGCGGACACGCCCACTTCCCGGATCATCCACTCACAGAACTGCAGGTCGGTCCAGCCCTTGAACTGGGGCAGCGCCAGAAAATCGGAAATATCGATCATCACAAAATAGGTACCCTGCGGAACATTGTGCTTCAGCCCCACACGGTCACTTAGAACAGGCATGCGCTCTCCCCTTTTCAGTCCTTGAAATAAGCCTTCTGGATGGCCAGCAGCACGCCTGCACGGCTGGCAGCAAAGTTCAGACCGCCCTGCAGGTAGCAGGTGTACGGCTCACGCAGCGGGCCGTCGCAGGAAAGCTCGATGGTGCTGCCCTGTGTAAAGCTGCCGCTTGCCATGACCACCTCGTCGGTATAGCCCGGCTCCGGAGAAGGTTCCGGGGCGGCATAGCTGTCCACGGGGCTTGCAGCCTGAATGCCCTGACAGAAGCCGATGAGCGCATCCGCAGTGCCTGCATCAAAGCAGGTGACGATGTCGTTATGGTCGTCGCAGTAGCGCGGCACTGGATTTTTGCCCAGCAGCTCCAGCATACACTGGGCGTAAATGGCGGTCTTGATGGCCTCGCACACCACGCCAGGCGCATAGTAGAAGCCCAGATACATATCACGGGGCGTTTCCAGCGTGCAGCCCAGATCCTTGCCGAGACCGGGCGCATTCAGGCGGTAAGCGCACAGCTCCACAAGGTCTTTGCGGCCCGCAATGTAGCCGCCGGTGGGAGCGATGCCGCCGCCGGGGTTCTTGATCAGGCTGCCCACCACAAGGTCTGCGCCCATCTGACAGGGTTCCTGCGTCTGGGTGAACTCGCCGTAGCAGTTATCCACAAAAATAATGATGTCCGGGTTTGCGGCGCGGGCGGTATCCGCAATTTTTCGGATCGTTTCCAGATCAAAGGCATTGCGCTGCAGATAGCCGCGGCTGCGCTGGATGTGGCACACCTTTGCACCGGGGGCCTTTTGGGCGATCAGGTCATAATTCGGGGTGAAGTCGGCTTTCAGCGGAGCTTCATCGTACCGGATGCCGTAATCCATCAGGGTGCCGGTGCCCCTGCCCTTGCCGTCCAGACCGATCACGCCTTCCAGCGTATCGTAGGGGCGGCCGGTGGCAGCCAGCAGGATATCCCCTGCCCGCAGCAGGCCGAACAGCGCCACAGCCAGCGTGTGGGTGCCGCTCTGGAACTGACTGCGCACGAGAGCATCCTCTGCGCCCATCACCTCGGCAAAGATCTGCTCCAGCTTTGCGCGGCCGGTATCCCACAGGCCGTAGCCGGTGGTGCCCAGCATATCGGTGGAGGACATCTGGGTATCCGCAAAGGCTTTCAGCATTTTGAGCTGGTTAAAATCGCGGATCTCCTCCATATGGCGGAAGTAGGGCTGGCACAGCTCCATAGCCTTTTCGTCCAGCGCCAGAACTTCGGGTTTGTAATTGAAAAAGTGGTTCAGCATTGACATTATAACGGTTCCTTAATTTTATAGATTTTATAGAGCGCAGGCTTTCTGTCGGAATGACTCCTTCAGCCGCACTTCGTGCGCCAGCTCCCTCAGGGAGGGAGCTCCTGACGAAACCAGAACGTTTCACTTATGCAGAAAGCTTTTCCGTCCTGCCAAAGGCTCCCTCATTGAGGGAGCTGGCAAAACCGTCAGGTTTTGACTGAAGGAGTTTGTTCATATCTTGCATATTCCCCCAGCTTTTCAAAGCCAAGCCGGGTATAAAAGTGCACCCGCTCCGGGCTGCAGAGAAACACCGGGTGCTCCCCCTTGGCGGCAAGCTCGTTCGCCATCTGCACAATGAGCCGCCCGCCGATGCCCTTGCCCCGCAAAGGCCGGGCTGTCTGCCCGCAGGCCATGTAGGCCTGCCTGTTCGCAAGGGCATAGGCCCCTACCGTGCAGATCGTTTCACTTCCCTGCCGCAGCGCCCACACAAGGGCTTTGCCGCGGGTGCGCTTTGTGCAAAGTTCGGAGTAAAAGTCCTCCTGCTTTGCCGTATCCGCCGGGTAGAGCGCCCGTGCCACATCCATGGCAGAGGGTTCTCTGTCAAGGGTCAGTCCGGCCCAGAGAGTCTCGTCTGCAGCGGGCAGCGGCAGAGCCTTGCCGGGTGCAAGGCCGAATACAGTCAGCGTTTCAGCTTTGCACCACCCGGCAGGCGGTGGGCATTCGTTTTCGTCTAAAATGATGCTCTCACACCCGCAGAAAGCCAGAAAGCTGGCCAGCTCTTCCGGGTTTGCGTGCCCTGCTGCCCATGCGGTGCTGCCGCTGAGTTCCAGCGCCAGTGTAGGCCCTGCATAGAATCGCCACGGCTGGCTTTTGCTAAAAAGGGCAAGATCCAGCGGCAGGGTCGCCCCCAGCACCCATTTCCCCCGGCAGGCATTTAAAAAGCGGGCGCGGTGGGCTTTTGTGCTGACCTGCGCGATCACTTCAGCTCGTTGACGATCTTCTTGAACTCGCGGCCGCGCACCTCAAAGTTGGGGTACAGGTCAAACGATGCGCTGGCCGGGGACAGGATGATGATGTCACCGGGCTTTGCGCAGGCACGGGCCAGCTCCACAGCGTGCTGCATGTTGTCGGCGTGCTGGATGGGCAGCTCTGCTTCGTTGAAGTTCGGGTCCTCGCGCACAGCCTTTTCGATGCGGGGGCCGGTGGCACCCATCAGCACAAGGTTCTTCACGTGGGCCACCACTTCCGGTGCCAGCGGCTCATAGGGAATGTGCTTGTCGTAGCCGCCAGCGATCAGAATGACCTTCTGGTTAAAGCTGCGCAGACCGGCAATGGTGCGCGTCGGGCTGGTGCCGATGGAGTCGTTGTAGTACAGCACGCCGTCCAGCGTGCGCACCGGCTCAATGCGGTGCTCCACACCGGTAAAGGTGCTGCCCACCTTCTGGATGGCTTCCACGGGCACCTCGCCCCACACGGCAGCGGCAGCAGCCAGCAGGTTTTCAATGTTGTGCAGGCCGCGCAGCTTCACATCTTTCTGGGCCAGGAAGGGGGTCACAACGCCATCCTCGGCCATGCAGAGCATGTTGTCCTCCTTGCGCAGGAAGGCACCGTTGTCGGTATCGTGCAGGCGGGTGAACCACACCTGCTTGCCCTTGCAGTCGGACTGCATGGAACGGCTGATCTCGTTCTCATAGCCCAGCACAGCGCGGCAGGGCTGCTTCTGGTACAGCAGGATGTTGCGCTTGGCATCAATGTACTCCTGCATGTCCTTGTGGTGGTCCAGATGGTTGGGGGTAACATTGGTCACCACGGCAATGTTGGGGCTGGAATGCATGCTGATGAGCTGGAAGCTGGAAAGCTCCACCACAGCCACATCCTCGGGAGCCACCTCGGGCAGCATGGGCAGCAGAGCTGCGCCGATGTTGCCGCCCAGATGCACCTTGCGGCCTGCGGCCTCGTAGAACTTGGAGATCAGGGTGGTGGTGGTGGTCTTGCCGTCGGAGCCGGTCACGGCTACGATCTCGCAGGGGCAGAAGTCGAAGAACAGCTCCACCTCACTGGTGACCATGGTGCCTGCGGCCATGGCATCCTGCAGGGGCTTTTCAAAGTAGCCCACAAAGCCCGGGGTGCGCATGATGATATCCTGACCCTTGAAGCCATCCAGATAGTTTTCGCCCAGACTCAGGTCGATGCCCAGCTCCTTGATGGTGGCAGCGTAATCGCCAAAGTCCTCCACGCTCTTTTTCTGGTCGCACAGGGTCACATGGGCACCCAGCTCCACAAACTCCTTGATCAGGGTCTTGTGGCTGACACCGGCACCAATGAAGGCCACTTTTTTGCCTTTGATGAGTTCAATCAGTTTCTGCTGATCCTTCTGCATAAAAACAGTTCCTCCTCCATAATATCGTATTCAGAACGCACCTCAAAACGGGTGCAGAGATGTTTCGCTGTACCATTATAGTCCATTTAGTCGCAATTGGCAACGGAAAAACGCCCTTTTTGCCCCAAAAAGCAAGGTAAATTCACAATTCTGCAATTGTATTTTGCCGCTGTTTCTGCTACACTTGTCGAAGTAGAGTGCTTTTTGTATACAAGAAGCCTTTTTTCGCAAATACCATAGAATGAGGTCATCCCCTTGAAACAGTTCTTCCGTATTACCGCAGCAGTGCTTGCTGCTGCGTTCCTGCTTGCGCTCACCGGCTGCGGCAGCAGTTCCAGTGCGCCAAGCTTTACATGGTTCGTGGATACCATTCCCGCAAACCTCGACCCGCAGGTGGCTTCTGCTGTCCCGGACGTGATCGCCTGCGAGAACCTTTACAGCGGGCTTGTCCGCAAAAAAGCGGATGGCGAGATCGTGCCCGATCTGTCCGAGAGCTGGACGATCTCCTCCGATGGCAAGACCTACACCTTCCAGATCAAGGACGGCCTGACCTACAAGGCCGTCAAGGGCGCTTCCACGGATCACACCATCACTGCCGAGGACTTTGTGTTTGCATTCCGGCGCATATTCCAGCCGCAGACAAATTCCCCTTATGCCGTGGAGTTTGCCGCCCTTGAGAACAGTGCTGCCGTGCTGGCTGGCACAGCCGATGCCAGCACGCTGGGCGTTTCGGCCGCCGGCCCGCTGACGCTGGTGTTCCGCCTGAGTGAAAAGGACGACAACTTCCTTGCCAAGCTCACCCTGCCCGGTGCCATGCCCTGCGATGAAGCATTTTTTGAGAGCACCCGCGGCACCTACGGCCTGACCGCCAAGACCACCCTTTCCAGCGGCAGCTTCTATCTTTACAACTGGACGGCCAGCGGCCTGTTCCTGCGCCGGGATGTCTCCTCCCCCATGATCGGCAGTCTGCGTCTGGTGCAGAACACCGGCAGCACCGGCAAGAGCGCCGCCCAGCTCATTGCAGACGAAAAATGCTCCGCCGCGCTGGACGACACCGGCGAGGATACCTCGCTGCAGTCGGTGGCTTACTCCGACACCACCTGGGCACTGCTGTTCAACAGCGCCGAAGGTTCTGTGTTTTCCGATCAGGAACTGCGGCAGGCGCTTGCCGGCATCGCCCGGGAGAATGTGGATGTGCCCTCTTCCGGTCTGTACACCGCTGCCGAGGGTCTTGTGCCCACCGGCCTTTCCGTAGACGGCATCGATTACCGCAAGTCTGCCAGAAACCCGCTGCCCACCATCACCGACCCCCGTACATTGTACCTGAATGCACGGCAGGGCATGGCCAGCTCGGATTTTTCCGGCGTGACCATCCTGCTGCCGAAGGAAGCCGGCCTGACCGAACTGGCCGAACAGATCAACGGCGCATGGCAGAAGGACTGCTCCCTTTTCTTCTCAGTGGAAGAGGTTCCGCAGGAGGAGTTCGACAAACGCCTTGCAGCGGGCAGCTACACCATTGCGCTGGCTCCCATCCGCGCCGAAGGCGGCAGCGTATACCAGATGCTGCAGCAGTTCACGGCCGAGGGCGGCGGCCTGACCGGCTGGTCCGACCCCATCTACTCTCAGCGTCTGGCCGAGAGTGCCCAGCAGACCGGCAGCGCCCGCTGTGCCCTGCTGGCCGATTGTGAGCGCCAGCTGCTGGAAGGCTGCGCCGTGGTGCCGCTGCTGGGCCAGAACAGGCGTCTGCTGGTGGCGGACGGCATCACCGGCCTTGTGTTCGACCCCTTCACGCCGGTGCTGGACCTGACCGATGCCCAGAAAAACTGACATTCTCCGGCCCTTGACAATCCCGTCCCTCTTTGCTACAATAAATGAGCAACTTGCAGGGTTAGCTCATCCGGTAGAGCGGCTGCTTCCCAAGCAGCAGGCGGCGGGTTCGGGTCCCGTACCCTGCTCCAAAAACAAACGGCAAACCGTGGAATATCGGTTTGCCGTTTTTGCTTACAGCCGCTCCCTGCAAAATACGAAAGGACTCTGCCATGATCTTTGTTCCCCTGCTGCATTACTTCAAATGCAAAAATTCCTACAGCGGCAACGAATACGGCCTGCGATACCGGATGATCCCCGGCAAGCGCACCGTGCCGGACCCGGACGGCGGCGAGGGTGCCGTAAAGGAGGAAAGCATCCTCACCGTGGACTACTGGCCGGACCCCTGGACCATTGAAAAGACCGACCCTGCCCTGCGGGTGCAGAAGGTGTTTCCGCTCACCGACGAGGGCCGGGAGGCCACAGCCGCTTTTTTGCAGGACGCGTTCAATGCCGATCCTGACCGCTGGAAAAACTGCCCCAGCATGATGGACAGCGACCCGTGGGAGCCGCCTGCCGCCGAAGCCGAGCCGGACAAGCCGAAGGAATAAAACATGATCTATCGTTTAAAAGAACTCAAGGGCGATACCATTGCAGTGCCGCAGCTGGTGTTTTCCAAACTGGGCATCGCCGAAGAATACAATGTGCGCGTGGCTCTGTATGTGCTGGCGACCGGCATCACCGACCCGGACAAGATCTGTGCCGACCTCAAGTTGCGCAGCCGCATCAGCGCCGAGAGCGCCCTCTCCTTCTGGGCAGGCGCTGGCCTGCTGGAGCGGTACGAAGAGAACGCTGCACCGGGCGAGGAACCCAGCGCCCCCGCACCCATGACCTGGGCCGAGATCGCTGCGGCCAGCCGCACCGACCCCATGATCTCCAGCCTGATCGACTGCGCACAGACCGGCTTTGCCCGTCCGCTGACCCACAGGGAGATGGAAAAGCTGGTCAACCTTTATATGCAGGAGGGCTTTGCGCCGGAGACCGTGATGCTGTGCACCGCCTACGTTGCCAGCACCGGCCGCAGCACCATGGCCGCCGTAGTGCATGAGCTGAAGGTGTGGCGCACCGAGGGCGTGGAGACCGGTGAGCAGGCCGATGCCCACCTCAAACTGCTGGCACTGCGCCAGAGCCGCGAGCAGTATGTCAGCGGCCTTCTGAACATCCCGGAAAGCGAGCTGACCCTTGGCGGGCGCAAGGCCATTGCACGCTGGTACGAGGTTTACGGCTACGACGATGCCATGGTGCAGGAAGCTGCCGTGCAGGCCGGGGCCAAGCGCGACCTGTGGTACTGGAACAGTATCCTCAAAACATGGAACGCCAAGGGCCTGCGCACCGTGCACGATGTGCGCAGCCCGGTGGCCATTGCGGGTGCCAGCCGAAACCTCCGGGTAGACCGCGAAGCCCCCAGCGGCAACGATTTTCTCAAGAACGCTGCCCGCCGCCGTCCGTTGAAAAAGAAGCCGGAATAAGGAGGAGCCATGCGTACCAAAAACGAACTGTATCAGGAAGCCATGCGCACCGTGGCCGCCCGGCGGCAGGTGGCCAGAGCCAGAGCCGAGGATGCCCGCGCCGAAGCCGAAGCCGCCATTCCCGCCCTGCGCCATGCAGAAGAAGAGGTGCGGGTGCGGGGCATCCGCTGCGCACTGGCCGGTGCTGCGGGCAAGGACCGCACCGAAGCTGCCGCCGCCCTTGCCGATGCAAAGCAGAAGCTGACCGCCCTGCTGGCACAAAGCGGACGGCCCGCTGATGCACTGGAGCCGCGCTTTGTCTGCCCCAAATGTCAGGACACCGGCAGCGTGAATGGCCGCACCTGTGAGTGCGTGCACAAGGTGATGCAGCAGCTGCGCCGCAAGGAGATCGAGGCGCTGTCCAGCCTGTCCATTGCAAGCTTTGACACCATGGAGCTGCGCTATTACCCGAACCGTGCCGATGAAAAGGTGGGCGGTTCCATCCGCCCTTACATGGCCGATATGCTGGCAGACCTACGCAGCTACGCGGAAGAGTTTGACCACCACAGCGAGAGCCTGATGCTGTTTGGCAATGCGGGCCTTGGCAAGACCCACGCAGCCCTTGCCATTGCGGGCATCGTGCTGGAAAAGGGCTACGATGTGATCTATGTTTCCAGCCCGGACTTTTTCTCCAAGCTGGAAGGGCTGCACTTTGGTGCAGACCCGGCAGGCGAGGAGGAAACGCTGATGCAGACCGCTGCCGGGGCCGATCTGCTCATTCTGGATGATCTTGGCTCGGAGTTCAACTCCGCCTTCCTCATCAGCAGTCTGTACAGTCTGCTCAACAACCGGCTGGGTGCAAAGCTGCCCACCATCGTCACCACCAACATCACTGACGGTGCTCTGCTGGAAAAGCTGTATACCGAAAAAATTTCCAGCCGCCTTTCTGCCTTTGTCCCCTGCCTTTTTGCAGGCGATGACATCCGTACACAGAAAGCAGCTGAATAAAACAAACGGCAATGCAAATGCATTGCCGTTTGTTTTATTTAAAACTCTAATACCGGACTCATTTCGTTGCGGCGCTGTGCCTGCACGATGCAGTCCTTCTCCGGCACAACGCCCGCCGCGCCCAGCGTGTTGAACACGGTCTGCAGGGCAAGCGCAGGCGTGTTGTTCTCCTGCGAAAGATGGCACAGCGCAAACTTTTTGCACCCTTCCTGAATGAGTTCCAGCAGTTTTGCCGAGCACTCGTCGTTGGAAAGGTGGCCCCGGGTGCTTTCAATGCGTGCCCGTAAGTAATAGGGGTATGGCCCGCTGCGCAGCATGTGCAGGTCGTAATTGCTCTCCAGTGCCACAAGGTCGCAGCCGGAAAGCGCCTCGTGCACCGGCGGCGTGAGCACGCCAAGGTCGGTTGCAATGGTCATGGTCTTGCCGTCCGGGGTGTGGATACGGTAGCCCACACAGGGCACATCGTGGCTGGTGGGAAAGCTCTGCACGCCAAACGCGCCCACGTCCTCTTCCCTGCCTTCCAGCTCGTGCAGCTCACAGCTGGCCGGTACGATGCCGTTGCTGTCCAGAAAATCCAGCGTTGCCGCTGCACCGTACACCGGCAGCGTGTTCTTTTTGAGGAAGGTGGAAAGCCCCTTCACATGGTCGCTGTGCTCGTGGGTGACAAGGATGCCGTCGCAGTCACTGACGGCAAGGCCCAGCGCCTTGAGCGCCGTCGAGGTAGTACGCACGCCCTTGCCCATATCCACAATGAGATACCGCTGCCCGCAGCGCACCACACTGCTGTTGCCGGAGGAACCCGAATATAACGAGATGAATTCTGCCATGAAAAACCTCTGATACACTCAAAAACAGCCCGCCGCATATGCAGCAGGCTGTTTGCTTTTTATAAGTTACAGTGCCTGATCCAGTGCAGCGGGCATACGCTCCACCTTGCTGATGTCTGCACCCAGACCGCGCAGCTTTTCCACGATATTCTCGTAGCCGCGCTCGATGTGGCCGATCTCCTCGATCTCACTGGTGCCATCTGCCATCAGGGCAGCCACCACCATGGCAGCGCCTGCACGCAGATCCAGTGCGCGCAGCGGTGCAGGGGTGAGCTTATCCACGCCCTCAAACACAGCCACCTGACCGTCCACCTGCACGTTGGCACCCATCTTGCGCAGCTCGTCCACATAGCGGAAGCGGTTGTCCCACACGCTCTCGGTCACGGTGCTGGTGCCCTTGGCCACGCTCAGCAGCACGCCCATCAGGGGCTGCATGTCGGTGGGAAAGCCGGGATGCGGCATCGTGTTGATCTTCAGCGGCAGAATATCGCCGGTGCGGCGCACACGCACAGCATCGTCAAATTCTTCCACCTCCACGCCTGCACGGCGCAGCTTTTCGGTAATGGGTTCCAGATGCTTGGGGGTGACGTTCTTCACCAGAACATCGCCGCCGGTGGCAGCAGCAGCCACCATGTAGCTGCCAGCCTCGATCTGATCCGGGATGATGCTGTAGGTGCAGCCGTGCATCTTTTCCACACCGCGCACCTTGATCACATCGGTGCCTGCGCCGCGGATGTTCGCACCGCACATATTCAGGAAGTTTGCCAGATCCACCACATGGGGTTCCTTGGCACAGTTTTCCAGAATGGTCTGACCCTTGGCCATTACAGCGGAGAGCATACCGTTCATGGTAGCGCCCACGCTGACCTTATCAAAGAAGATGTGTGCACCGTTCATCTCCTTGGCGCGCACGGTGATCATGCCGTAGTCCACGCTGTCCTCTGCGCCCAGAGCACTGAACACCTTCAGGTGCTGGTCAATGGGGCGGGGGCCGAGGTTGCAGCCGCCGGGCATGGCCACCTGAGCCTTGCCAAAACGGGACAGCAGTGCGCCCAGAAAGTAGTAGCTGGCGCGCATCTGGCGGGACAGGTCGTCCGGGACGTTGGTACCGTTCAGATGGGTGGTATCGATCTCGTAGGTGTTGCGGTTGATCATTTTGATCTGTGCGCCCAGAACGCTGAGGATCTTCAGGCTCACCGCCACATCACTGATATCCGGCAGATTCTCGATCACACAGACATCCGCTGCCAGAATGGTTGCAGGCAGGACGCCCACCGCCGCATTTTTGGCACCCGAAATGGTAACTTCGCCGTGCAGGGGCTTGCCGCCCGTAATAACAAATTTCTCCAATTTTATGATCTCCTTGTCGGAGGCCCGCAGCCGCAGGCCTGTTAAGGTTCCTGAAAGCATTTTCCATAAAAGCTGCCTGATGTGCATGGGCCATAAGGCCGTACACGTACAGCTATCTTATTATACACAACTTTCACAAAAAAGCAAAGCCCCGCTTGGTGTTGTTTTATTATTTTCTGTTTTGCCCATTTTCGCGCAGGATATTCCAAAATTTTGATTTCTTTTTCAGGTATTTTACAAAAACCAGATCCATTGCTGTTGCGCTTTCTTTACCAGATGTGGTCTTCGCACCGAGTCTCAGTGATCCAGCCCAGCTGATAGGCAGCCACCAGCTGCTTGAGGTCGTGCACACGCTCCCGCAGCACCTCGCCCTCGTCGGTGTCCTCCACGAGAATGCGATGATTTTCGGTTTCCAGAATGTTTTTCTGGGAAATGATATCCAGATTATCCTTCACCGCTTTCTCGGCACTTTCAAAGGGCTGATGGGTACGCAGGGACATGGTGCGGCTGGAATACACCAGCGTGTAGCCCGCAATGCCGGTCTTTTCGTGGTAGGCACGGCAGAAACCGCCGTCGATCACCACCAGCCGTCCGCCGCCCTTGATGGGGCTTTCGCCGTTCTTTTCCCGCACCGGCACGTGGCCGTTGACGATGTGGCTGGCACCGGGCAGGCCAAACTCGGCCAGAATGCGGCGGCAGACGGCCTCATCGTTATACCATGTATAATAGGGGTCCTTCACCTCGGTGTGGGTGGAAGCGTCCTCTACATAGAGCCGCTCGAAGGTGGTCATGGCACTGCGGCCAAACAGCGGCGAAAGCTTGCCGCACCACAGATACCACAAAAAATCCTGTCCGCTCTGGCGGGCAGCGCTGCCTTCCGGCGCATAGTAGCCTCGGCGGGCGCGGGCATCACAGTAGTCCATCAGTGCGCGGCCGGAGTAGCGGTGGCCCTCAAAGCGCTCCATGGCAAAGGTGCCGCGGCTGGTCATGGGCACAGCGCCATGGTAGAGCAGGTTGCCGTTCTCAATGTGGTACACGCTGCCCTTTGCATAGAGAAATTCCACATGCTGCTGCAGTTTTTCGCTCTGGCGGAAGGACTGCACCAGCTTGCGCAGCACCAGCTGTTCATCCGGGTGCAGTGTGGCCGGGTCGGCGGGGTCCACCGTGGGGAACGAGGTATCCCGCAGCGGATACTCCTTTTCGCCGATCTTTACCGTGTGCTTTTCCCAGTCGATGCGGCGCAGATAATCTCGCTCCTGCATCTGGAAGTCCGGGTTGCGGTCGATGACATGGCACTCCAGCTTGAACATCAGAATGCTGATGGCCTTGTGCATCACGGCACAGCGGTGCAGCATTCCCCTGGTGTAGGGGCCGCGGGCCGCATCGGTATGAGGCATCCAGATGGAAAGATCATCATTGCCGTAGAACTGCTCGGCCATGCGCTGCAGATGGCGCAGGTTGATGCCGTAGCAGTCCTCCAGCATTCCGTGGTTATGATAAGCCAGCGTGGTCTTGAGCACCGTGCAGATGCAGATGGGGCTGCCCGCAGCGGCACCCATCCATACTACATCGTGGTTGCCCCACTGGATATCCACATTGTGGTGGCGCATGAGCAGATCGAGGATGATATCCGGGCGTGGGCCGCGGTCGAACAGGTCGCCCACGATGTGCAGCTTGTCCACTGCCAGATGCTTGATCAGCTCGCACAGCCGCACGATAAAGCGGTCGGCGCGGCCATTTTCAATGATGCTGCCCACGATCTGGCCGTAGTACAGGTCCTTGTCGTGATCCTCAAAATGGGCGTGGAGCAGCTCGTCCAGAATGTAGCCGCAGCTGGCAGGCAGGCATCTGCGCACATGGTCGCGGGTATGCTTGGAGGACACCAGACGGCAGATATCAATGAGCCTCAGCAGCGTTTCGGTGTACCACTGATTCAGTGCTTCCTCGCTAGTACAGCGTGCCTTGAGCTGGGGCAGCTTTTCGTTGGGGTAATAGATCAGCGTTGCCAGCTCGGCGCGGGTATGCTTCGGCACGGTATCGCCCAGCACCTGATCCACTTTTTCGCGAATGACACCGGAGGCGGAATTCAGAATATGCACAAAAGCTTCATTCTCGCCGTGCAGGTCGCTCATGAAGTGCTCGGTACCCTTGGGCAGCTTGAGCAGTGCCTGCGTGCTGATGATCTCACTGGCTGCCGCCGCCTGCGAAGGATAATCCCGCGAGAGCAGGGTCAGGTACTTGAGATTATCGCGGATCTCATCGGTTTCGGTGCGCATGGTCTCCTCCATCACAACGTTCTCTCCGCCGCAGTCCGCCACACGGACCTTGCAAAGATGTTGCTTTCCATATGTATTATTTTTTCCTTATCTTATAGTATAGCACGTCCGGGGCGAAAAGTGGTATACTGGGGCTGACAAACTTTCAGCAAAGGACTTTGGATATTATGCCGAAAAGCGATTTCGTCTCCATTCCCTCTTCCTGCACCCTCTGCCCGCGCCGGTGCAGGGCCGACCGTGCTGCCGGACGCACCGGTTTCTGCGGCGCGGGCGGCACCTTAAAAGCAGCCCGCGCTGCCCTGCACTACTGGGAGGAGCCATGCATCAGCGGCACAAAGGGCAGCGGCACGGTGTTCTTTTCCGGCTGCACCCTCAAATGCTGCTTCTGCCAGAACTATCCCATCAGCGCCGAGGGCCTTGGCAAAGAGATCAGCTTGGAACATCTGGCAGAGATTTTCCTGAATCTGCAGGAGCAGGGTGCCAACAACATCAATCTAGTCACGCCCGGCCAGTGGCGGCCCTGGATCATTGCCGCGCTGGATATTGCCCGGGCTAAGGGCCTGCATCTGCCCATCGTATGCAACACCGGCGGCTACGAAACGGTGGAAAGCGTGGAAGCATGGCGCGGATACATCGACATCTGGCTGGCCGACCTGAAATACGTCTCCTCCGCCCTCTCGGCAGAGCTTTCCTCTGCACCGGACTATTTTGCGCAGGCAAAGCCCGCCATTGAAGCCATGATGGCACAGGCCGGGCACCCGGTGTTCAATGCAGAGGGCATCCTGCAAAAGGGGGTCATTCTGCGGCACCTTGCCCTGCCCGGCCATGTTGACGACAGCTTTGCGGTGCTTGACCAGATGGCCGCGTGGAACGATGCAGACCCCGGATGCTTCATCCCCAGCGTCATGAGCCAGTACACACCGTTTTACAAAGCCGCAGAGCACGGCATCGGACGGCGCATTACCACCTATGAATACCGCCGGGTGGTCAACTATGCCATAGACAAGGGACTGGCGCAGGGCTACATGCAGCAGAAGAGCAGCGCAAAGGAAGAGTATACGCCTTCTTTCGACTTGACAGGGGTATGAATTCGTCAAATCTCCCAAAAAAGGCTGATTATTTTCTCTTTCATCCCCGCGGAAGTGCTTGCAATCCCATCCGGGCCGGGTTATAATGGATACAACGATGTGTTAACAGAGCTCTGATGAGCTGTAAATATCAGGAGGAGCGTTATGGAACATTTCAACCCGATCCTTGGCAACGATACCACCGGCCAGAAATTCATCACCTGCGGTGAGATCATGCTGCGCCTGACCCCGCCGAACTACGAGAAGATCCGTATGGCATCCGGCTTTGAGGCCAGCTACGGCGGCAGCGAGGCCAACATTGCACTGGCACTGGCTAACCTTGGTGTGGACAGTACCTTCTTCAGCGTGGTGCCCAACAACAGTCTGGGCAAGAGCGCCGTGCGCTGGCTGCGTTCCAACGACGTGCACTGCACCCCTATGATCCTGACCGAGCCGAACGAGACTCCTTCCAACCGTCTGGGTACTTATTATCTGGAGACCGGCTACGGCATCCGCCCGTCCAAGGTCATCTATGACCGCAAGCACAGTGCCATTACTGAGTACGATTTCTCGCAGGTGGATCTGGATGCTTTGCTGGACGGCTACGACTGGCTGCACCTGAGCGGCATCACCCCGGCACTGGCACCCAACTGCCGCACCCTCATTCTGGATATGCTCAAGGTCGCCAAAAACAAGGGCCTGACCGTCAGCTTCGACGGCAATTTCCGCTCCACCCTGTGGAGCTGGGAAGAAGCCCGCGATTTCTGCACCGAGTGCCTGCCCTATGTGGATGTGCTGCTTGGCATTGAGCCGTACCACCTGTGGAAGGATGAGAGCGACCACTCCAAGGGCGACTGGAAGGACGGCGTGCCTCTGCAGCCCAGCTATGAGCAGCAGGACGAGATTTTCCAGCACTTCATCGAGCGGTATCCCAACCTCAAGTGCATTGCCCGCCATGTGCGTTATGCGCACAGCGGCAGCGAGAACAGCCTGAAGGCTTTCATGTGGTACGACGGCCACACCTTCGAGAGCAAGCTGTTCACCTTTAATATCCTTGACCGCGTGGGTGGCGGCGATGCCTTTGCCAGCGGCCTGATCTACGCCATGCTGCACAACTACAGAGCCATGGATATGATCAACTTTGCGGTGGCAAGCAGTGCCATCAAGCACACCATCCACGGCGATGCCAACATCACCGATGATGTGAGCACTATCCGCAACCTGATGAACATGAACTACGATATCAAGCGGTAAGCGCTTTTTCCCGGTCTGGTTTCCTGCTTTTGTGCAGGAGACCAGATTTTTTTGTGGGCAAACACTTTTCCTGCCGGTTTTTTCTGTTATACTACAGGTATGTCATTTTGTACTTTATTTCAGGAGGTTTTTCATGCATTCGACCCGTTTCCAGCGCCTGCACCGGAGGTTCGGTGCCGCACTGATGCCATCCAGGATCGCCTTTCTGGCCGTTCTTCTCTATCTGATCTCATTGATCCCGATTTTCCTGTTTTCATCTTACTGTCACCCTCTGGCAGACGATTTTACATACGGACTGCTTGTGCATCGGGCGGTTGTTTCCGGCGGCGGGATCCCGGAGATTCTGTCCGCTGCAGCGGAAACGGTGCGCGACTACTATTTCACTTGTCAGGGGACGTTTTCAGCAATTTTTCTATTTGCATTACAGCCGGGGGCTTTTTCAGAGTCTGCCTATTTTCTCACCCCATTCATCATTATCGGCTGCCTGAGCCTTTCCACCTTCGTCCTGATGCATTTTGTCTATTGCAGGCTTCTGGGCGGAAAAAGCAGTCAGGCCGTGATCCTCTCCGCGCTGACGCTTCTGCTCTCAGTTCAGATGGTGACCAATCAGGCGCAGGCGTTTTACTGGTTCAACGGCGCTTCCTATTATGCGGTCTTTTATTCGTTTTCGCTTCTCTTTTTTGCCGGGATCGGTACCCTGCTGCTGGACGCCGGCAAAAAAGTGCATCCGGTGCTGACTGGGTGCTGTGCATTGCTTGCGGTTCTGATCGGCGGCGGAAATTACAGCACCGCCCTGACCACCAGCTTCATCGCCTCTGTTCTCTGCGCCGCATGGTTATTTTTCAAAAAGCCCGGCCGGTTCCGCCTTGCTGTGATTCTTCTGATCCTGCTGGTTTCCTTTGCAATCAGCGTTCTTGCGCCCGGAAACGCTGTCCGGGCTGCCCGCGAGGCATCCATTTCCCCCGTGCTGGCCATTCTTCTTTCTCTGTCCAACGCTGTTATCTGGGTGATGAGCTGGGTCAATCTACCTCAGATCGTCCTGTTTGCGATCGCCGGGGTGTTTTTCTACTGCCTGCCGGATCGCCGCATCCTTCCGTTCCGGCATCCGGTGCTGGCAAGTACTCTGATCTTTGGCCTTTACGCTTCGCAGTACACCCCGCCGCTGTATGCTATGGGCTACATCGGCTCCGGGCGTCAGATCAACATTTACTGCTACAGCTCCTACTGGTGCATTTTTGCAATCCTCTATTACTGGATCAACTGGTTCAAACACACCCGTTCCGAGCCATCAGGGCTGCCCGCTTTTCTTGCTGTACCATCCCACCGGGCAGCTTTCTTTCTGGCAGGCATCCTCATGCTGGCCGTCGGTCTGGTGGGACCGGAGGATCCTCTGCCCTCTCTCCAGCGGCTTACCTCCGGCAAGGCAATCACTGCCATTGTCGATGGCTCTGCAGACCGGCATGAACAGGCTTATCAGGAACGTCTGGAGCTTCTTCTGACACCTTCTGATGTCTGTGTTCTTCCGGGGCTTCTGCCGCCCTGCCCGCCGTTTGAGGATGATCTTCTTGCCGCATCCGAAGATGACGGTGAATACTGGCAGAACGAAGCTCTGGCGGAATACTTCAATCATAAAAAGGTCGTTCTGGACGCTGCAGGCTGATGCCTGCTTTCTCACAGAGCAAAAAAGGGGCTGTTGCAAAATAAAAATGCGCTAGCATCGTGCAAAAGTAGGAACCCGGAACCTGTTCCGAGCCAAGCGGCTCAAGAAGGTTCCGGGTTCCTGTTTTTGTGCTATTTGCTTTTTTAGCGCTTCTTTTTCAGGTAGTATCCAATGCCAATGGCATCTGCCAGCGCCCAGCCAATGGGCACGCTGAGCCAGATGCCGGTAACGCCCAGCGGCGTGGCCGAAAGCAGATAGGCCAGCGCCACGCGGGTGCCCAGCGATGCAATGGTGAGCACCACCGACATCTGCGGCTGGTTGACGGCGCGGTAATAGCCGTACAGCAAAAACAGAATGCCGATGCCAATGTAGCACGCGCCCTCAATGCGCAGGTAGTGCACACCGGCTGCAATAATGGCCCCTTCGCCCGGGTCGATGAAGATGCTCATGAGCGGCGAAGCAAAGGCGCACACCAGCACGCTGATGCACACGCAGAACATTGCGCTGCACAGGCCCGCACTGCGGATGCCCTTTTTGATGCGGTCGGTCTGGCCCGCGCCGTAGTTCTGGGCCACATAGGTGGAAAACGCATTGCCGAAGTCTTGCACCGGCATGTAGGCAAAGGAATCGATCTTGACCGCCGCCGCAAACGCCGCCATGATCACGGTGCCAAAGCTGTTCACAAGACCCTGCACCATCAGGATGCCAAAGTTCATGATGGACTGCTGGACACTGGTCATGACGGACAGATTGAGGATGATATCCAGATTCTTTTTGTCCCAGCGGCAGTCGGCCTTTTTGGGGCACAACTGCGGGAATTTTTTGAGAGTGTACAACACGATGCCAATGCCGGACACGAACTGCGAGAACACTGTTGCGCCCGCCGCGCCCTTCACTCCCCAGTTCAGCACCAGCACGCACACAAGGTCCAGAATGACGTTCAGCACCGCCGAAACCGCCAGAAACAGCAGCGGCACCACCGAGTTGCCAATGGCGCGCAGCAGGTTTGCAAAGTAGTTATACAAAAAAGTAGCCGTAATGCCCAAAAAGATGATGAGCAGGTATTCCTTCATCAGGGGGCGCAGCTCCTCCGGCACCCGCAGCACCCACAGGATTCCGTCCAGTCCCAGATACACCAGCACGTTCAGCACCAGCGAGATGCCTGCAATGAGGACGAACGAAAGGAACACGCTCTGCCGCATCCGGTCCTGCTCGCCGCTGCCATACTGCATGGAAATGGCCGCACCGCTGCCCATGCACAGGCCCAGCAAAATAGAGGTGAGGAAGGTCATGAGGGTATAGGACGAGCCCACTGCCGCCAGCGCGTCTGCGCCGAGAAAGCGGCCCACTACCCATGTATCCGCAATGTTGTACATCTGCTGCAGCAGATTGCCCAGCATCATCGGCAGAGCAAACAGCAAAATGCTGCCGGTGATGGGGCCTTTGGTCAAACTACGCTGCATTGTTTCCGATTCTCCTTTTTATAACGCTGTTTCAGCCGGTGCACTGGCTCTGCCGCCGTCCCGCCTTGAAAGAGACTGCTCTCTTCCTGCAAACTTCTGACGGTACTCTCTGGGCGTGCAGTGCTTGATCTCCCGGAAGGTCTTTGTAAAGTAGCTGGTATCCGAAAAGCCGCAGTCGGCACCGATCTCGCCGATCTTCATGCTGGTGGAAAGCAGCAGCTCGGCGGCCTTTTCAATGCGGTACTGCTTGACATACTGGATGGGTGTGATCCCCAGCAGCTGCCGGAAGCTGCGCAGGCAGGCGCTCTCACTCAGGGCCACACAGTCGGAAATGCGCTCCACGTTTAGTTCCTCAGCATAATGCTCTTCCACAAAACGCAGCATCTGTTTCATGCGCTGGGCCGCGATCTGCTCCTGCTGAGAGACCTTTGTTTTTCCACCCTCGCACTGCATTCCCAGCAGATGCACCGCCGCCGAAAGATGGTACCGCGCCTGATTCTCATAGTCAAAGACCTCTTGGGCCACTGCGTCCCAGACTTCCCGCAAATGGCAGAGCACGGCCTTCTGCCCGTCGTGTGCCTCGTTCAGCAGAAAGAACGCCGGTGCTCCCGGCTGAAGCAGCGGGTGTACGAGCTTTTGCCAGAAGATGGTATCCATGCCGCCGATCAGGCGCGGATGGAATACCCCGGAATGCAGCAGAGCATCCCCGGTCTCAGCCTGCTCCACCGCATGGAACACTCCGGAATTGACAAACACGCCCTGCCCGGTCTGCAAAATCAGACGGGCTTTGTTCACGTCCACCGCCAGCGGACCTTTTACGGCAAGGATGTATTCAAACTCTTCATGCCAATGCCATGCTACCGAGTAGCTTTTGAGGTCCTCTTCATAGCAGGCAATGGGAAACAGTGCGCTGCCGTGCTGCACCAGCTCCCTGCCCTCGCTATCCGCCACAATATCCGGCGGGCAGTTGAGCCCGCCCGCTGCTGCACAGCTGGTCTGAAAAGCCACAGTCTGCCATCTCCTTTCCGTCAAGGTGCACATCCGCATCCGCGCCGGTTTTGTTGTACCAATCGGGCGTTTTTATCCTAATATTCCGCTCCGATGTGTGATATTATTACATCAGCAAAGCACACGATGCATTGCAAGTATAACATGCTTCCCGGAGGAACTCAAGATTTATGGTACAGCTTCTGCTTCCGATCATTTACATCTCGTTCATCAGTCTGGGCCTGCCGGATTCCCTGCTGGGGTCGGCGTGGCCCTCCATGTATCCGGCGCTCGGTGTGCCGGTGTCCTATGCGGGGCTGATCTCCATGATTATCTCCTTTGGCACCATCGTTTCCAGCCTGAACAGCGACCGGCTCACCCGTGCGCTGGGCACTGGAAAAGTGACCGTCCTCAGTGTGGCCATGACAGCTGCCGCGCTGTTCGGCTTTTCGATCTCCACACAGTTCTGGATGCTCTGCCTGTGGGCCGTGCCCTACGGGCTGGGCGCAGGCAGCGTAGACGCGGCCCTGAACAACTATGTTGCCTTACATTATAAAAGCCGCCACATGAGCTGGCTGCACTGCATGTGGGGCATCGGCACCATGATCAGCCCCATGGTCATGGGCCGGGTGCTGGCAGGCGGCGGGCCGTGGACATCCGGCTACCAGTACATTGCCCTGCTCCAGATCCTGCTGAGCGCAGTGCTCTTTTTCAGTTTGCCGCTATGGCAGGGCCGTACTGCAGGCACTGAAGCCGAAGCTGCTTCGCCGCAGGCGCTGAGCCTTGGACAGGTATTCTGCCTGCCGGGTGCCAGAGAGGTGATGCTGTGCTTCTTCTGCTACTGTGCATTGGAGACCACGGCCGGTCTGTGGGCCAGCAGCTACCTCACGCTGACGAAAGGCGTTGCCGCCGACACTGCCGCCAGCTTTGCCAGCCTGTTCTACATCGGCATCACTGCCGGGCGCGCCGCCTGCGGCTTTTTGACCCTGAAATTCAACGATACGCAGATGATCCGCATGGGTCAGTGCATTCTGGCCGCAGGGGTGCTGGCTCTGCTGCTGCCCGGGCCGCAGATCCTTGCCCTGAGCGGTCTTGTTCTTGTGGGGCTTGGCTGTGCGCCCATCTATCCCAGCATCATCCACTCCACGCCGGAACACTTCGGTGCGGACAGATCGCAGGCGGTCATCGGCATCCAGATGGCAAGCGCCTATTTGGGCAATCTGGCCATGCCGCCGCTGTTCGGCCTGCTGGCAAACAACATCACTCCGGCACTGTTCCCTTTTTACCTGCTGGCACTGCTGGTGCTCATGGTATTCATGCACGAACAGCTGGTGCGCAAAACAAGCCGCTGCTAATTCTGCCATTCTCCTATTCTCCTATTTCATATACAGCAAAAGGCTCCCTGTCCGGTCTCGGGCGGGGAGCCTGCTGTTTTAAAGGAGTTATTTACAGGATGCACCGGCTGATGGCGTTGGCGACCGCAAACAGTTCCTGCTGGCCGATAAAGCCAAACTTTGCCTCGTGTCCGTCCGCAAAGCAGACGGTCAGCTGCGATGCCTGCACCGGGTCGCCAAAGCCTGCCGTCTGGATCCCGAAGTGCAGCACCTTGCGGTACGGCAGCACAAAGATCTGCTGCCGGGTTCCGGTAACGCCCTGCATATCCACCATGATGATGCGGTGGGTGGTAAAGATCACCTGATCGCGCACCGTCTTGTAGGCACCCACGATGCTCTCACCGTCCAGCAGCAGCGCGCGGGCATTTTTGCAGATATCCTTTTCCTGAAGGCGGATGAGGTTTTCCATTGGCTTATCACGGAATTCCATGGTTTTTGTCCCCTTTCCTGCGTGGTTTCCTGCCCTTATTGTAGCATTCCTGCAGGCGGTTTACAAGATGTGCTCTCGCCTTTTGGGCCGGGCTGTGCTATACTGTATGCCAAAGAGATTCTTATAAAAACGAGGTAACTCCCATGGAGATCATCATTCATCAGGCCATTCTGCACGTGCTGGACACCACCATGGATGCGCCTGTACTCAGCGGCAGCGGCATGGAAATGACCGCCGAAAAGACCGCCTATTTCCAGTACCACATCGAAAAGCTGCTTGCCAGCGACGATATCCGCCAGTGCCGCCCGCTGCCGGATTCCGCCTTTAAAAACGAGCTGGAGCACAACCACGATTTTGTGGATCTCTCCTGCCGCATCGCGGGCGTTCTGTTCGACTATATGCACGCGCACACCACCATTCCGGGGGCAGACCTTGCCGTGGTGGATTTTACCCGCGATGGTGAGCCGTGGCTGGGCATCCTGAAGTTGAACTACAAAAACGGCTACACCCACTACACCGAGACCGTAGAGGGTGCCCCGGTGAACTCCATCATACAGCAGCGGGCCTGCCTGCCCAGCCAGAGCGGCAAGGTGGAGGAAGGTGCCCTTGTCAATCTGACCGACTACTCCATGAAGCTGCTGGAAAAAAAATTTGATATCGACGGGCACAAGGATTTTTATCTTTCCACTGTGGTGTTCCAGTACACCACCGCTCAGCCGGAGAAAAAGAAGCTGCAGGCCATTCAGGAAGCCGCTGTTCAGGCCGTGCAGGAAAACTATGCTGACCAGCCCCACGTAGAGGCTCAGGTCGCGATGCTGATCGCCAATCAGGCCGTTGACAACGACAATCAGGTATCCATCCAGCAGGTGCGTCAGCAGTTGGAAGAGGAATATCCCCTTGCCGCCGTGCCCTTTGATGATTATGTGGAAAAGAGTGATGTGCTGGAAGCGCCTGAGCAGCCCGTGACTGTGACCCCCGCGCGCATCCGCCGCATGGAGAGCCGCAGCATCCACACCGCCAACGGCATTGAGGTGAAGATTCCCACCGAACTGCTCAACTCGGACAACGAGGTGGAATTTCTGCACAGCGACGACGGCAGCATTTCGCTGCTCATTAAAAATGTGATCCTGTAAGAAACGATTTAAAATTGTCTCCGCGCACGGATCGCGCTCTGACAATATCAGCGGAATCATTATTTTCATATTTGCAAAAGCCGAAAAATCTGCGGATTTTCCGGCTTTTCTTTTTTCACAGGAAGGAGCCGTAACGGGGAACAACAAAAAAGCCATCGTTTTTGCATTTCTGCATCAACGATGGCTTCGTATTGGAGCGGCCGACGAGGCTCGAACTCGCTACCTCCACCTTGGCAAGGTGGCGCTCTACCAGATGAGCTACGGCCGCATATTGGAAACCCTGCTGGGTTTCCTTGACTGGTGCCTCCGATCGGAATCGAACCAATGACACGGGGATTTTCAGTCCCCTGCTCTACCGACTGAGCTACAGAGGCATAAGCGGTGCAATTATCCCTGCACCCTCCCGAGCGATTCTCTCGAATTTCGGGGCCCCCGCGAAAGCTTGCGAAGCAAGATTTTGTGGGGAAGAGGAGAAAGTCTGGCGTTCATCACGGCAGTCTTGCTTGCAAGACCGCCCGATGAACTGCAGGACTTTCGACGAAGCGACCCGGATCGGGCTCGAACCGACGACCCCCAGCGTGACAGGCTGGTGCTCTAACCAACTGAGCTACCGGGCCAAATGGTGGAAGTTAACGGGCTCGAACCGCTGACCCTCTGCTTGTAAGGCAGATGCTCTCCCAGCTGAGCTAAACTTCCACAAAATGGAGCGGCCGACGAGGCTCGAACTCGCTACCTCCACCTTGGCAAGGTGGCGCTCTACCAGATGAGCTACGGCCGC